>JALRJD010000023.1 GCA_023255165.1 Porticoccaceae bacterium
GAGCCGCAACAGGTGCAGCCGCTGGTCTTTTTTAAAGGAAAGTATTGCGCCGTAGCCTAACCAATTTAAAAAAGCCTAACCAATTTAAAGAAAGCTTAACCAAGCTAAAAAAAAGCTAAAAAACTAGCCTGAAAAAAATCAGCGAATAAAACAAGAACGCCATTTTTGATTAATTCCGAGGACAAGATTATGACCACCATCACAGCAGACGTAAGCGCCGTTATTGCCAGCCATGCCGCAGAAACCCGCAGCAATCGTGAAATTGCCAAACCGGTGATCGACGCGTTAAAAGAATGCGGTTTTTTCAAAATGCTGCTGCCAAAAAAATGGGGCGGCAATGAAAATACGCCTCAGGAATTTTTTGCCGCGCAAATGGCCATCGCTGAATCCGATATGAGCGTCGCTTGGGCTTGCGGCATTATCTCTGTGCACTCTTTTCAGCTGGCGATGATGGATGAACGCGCCCAGAGCGATGTCTACAAAGATGATGCCAACACCTTGATCAGCAGCTCTTATAACCCCGCCGGCGCCGTTGTCGAACCCTGCGAAGGTGGTTTTATGCTCAGCGGCCGCTGGGGTTGGAGCTCAGGCTCAGCTCACTGCTCCTGGGCGCTGCTCGGTGGCTTTATACCCAGCCATGGCTATCGCACCTTCCTGGTTCCGCGACAAGATTATCAGATTGAAGATACCTGGGATGTGATGGGTTTGCAGGGCACCGGGTCCAACGATGTGGTAATAGAAACGCCGGTGTTTGTGCCCGATTACCGGACCCACAAACAGATCGACGGTTTTAACTGCGTCAATGATCAGGAAAATCCTATGTATGGACTGCCCTGGGCACAGACCTTTATTCGCGTGGTCAACACACCGGCGATTGGCGCGCTGAAAAAAGCCCTGAAACTGTTTATTGAAACCCGCAATGGCAGTGCCACAACAGATATGACCAAGCTGGCTGGCGACGTTGAAATCCAGGAGCGCATTGCCAAGGTGAAATATATTATCGCCGAACTGGAATCGATTCTGTTCCGCAACTTCGACGAGATGCAGAGTAACAATTGGAAGCCAAGTCTCGAGCAGCGAATTTTATATCGCTACCAGGCGAGCCTGGTGATTGAAAAGTGTATTGCCGGTGTCGATTTATTGTTCGATGCCGCCGGCGGGCGCTCAGTGTTTAACAACCACCCGCTGCAGCAACTTTGGCACGATATTCACATTGCTCGCTGTCATGTTGCCAACAACCCGACACCATTTGCGCGCGGCCTGGGTAGCACCCAACTGGGCGTCGAAAATATGGATATGTTTATATGATTATCGACAGTCAAAGTTTTTTGGCCAGCGGTCAATTTATTGACTTACCCTGTGGTCTGCGCACCCACTTTATCGATATACCCGGCAGCGATGCCGCAGCCAGGACCGTGGTTTTTGTTCACGGCAGCGGTCCCGGCGCCAGTGGTTGGAGTAACTTTCAGGCGAATGTTCAACCGTTTGCCGACGCCGGTCATCGCGTTGTGGTTTATGACCTTCCGGGCTATGGCGAGACCGACAAACCCACAGATGCGATTTATACCCTCGATTATTTTGTCGATCATCTCCTCGACCTGCTCGATTATCTGGAG
>JALRJD010000063.1 GCA_023255165.1 Porticoccaceae bacterium
ATTCCTTTGCGCCTTTCAGCGCTCGGAAAACTCGCTTTGCATCCCTGCAAAGCTCAGACAGTTCCGTCGCTCAGCCTGAAAGTCGCTGCAGTCATAAGCGGACCCTGATTGCTCCCAAGGGTCTGCGGATACTGTGCTCTGGTCCAGCACCGAGCACTTTAAAAGAAGTCTCGCATTTGGCACTGAGCATGACCGAGAGGGATCGGGACAAGGATCTGAGACCGTACGCCGCAGGGATAGCGGCGTCCGAGCGTACACGGACGTATTTACAGCGTGTCGAAGAGACTTGTCCCGATTCCTCGGATGCTCCGCTTATGGGCCGACCATGGAGCCGATCGGAAAGGTCTTCCAGGTTTTGGCCACACCAATACAATTCAATGGATTCCTTGGGTTGCTGCGTTCCCTCGGGATGACAAGATATAGAAGGGCGCCCTCGGCTGGTGATAATGAGGCGCCTCCAGCCCAGCCAAACCAACGTAAAGCTGATCTGAAACAATTGCAACCTGCTGATTTAATGACTAATAAATTAACAACCTTAACCAAATCAGCAAAAACGCCCACATCAAATGCCAAATCCAGATCAGAGTAACCAAAACGACCCAAAGAACCCGCCACCGGAAAAACCCTTCGTCCCCGGGCGCTATGAATACCTGATCTGGCTATTTGTCGTACTGATGACCAGCCTCTACTTTTTTAGCCTCAACTCCGGCACCACACCACCCAAAACCCTCAGCTACTCCGAGCTGATCAGCCAGGTTGAACAGGGCCAGATAACCGAAGTGCAAATCCAGGGCCTGCAACTGCGCGGGCGCACCCGCGATGCCACCACAGGCTTCGACTTCAGAACCACGCTCCCCGACTTTGTCGATCACAGTCTACTGGACACCCTCAACGCCAATCATGTGGCGATCGACATCAAATCCAGCCAGACGCCGGGTTGGATGCAACTGCTGATCGGCATGCTGCCGTGGCTGCTGATTATCGGCTTCTTTGTTTACAGCGGTCGCATGATGCGCAATCGCATGGGTGGCCCCGGCGGGCCATTTGCTTTTACCGAGTCTCATGCACGGCGCTTTGATAAACAGAGTTCTGGCCCTGGATATGAGAGTGTCGCTGGCCTTGAGAGCGCCAAGCAGGAACTTCAGGAAATTATCGATTACCTGAAATCGCCGGATAAGTTTCGTTCGTTGGGTGCAAAAATGCCGAAAGGAATCTTAATGATGGGCCCTCCCGGCACCGGCAAAACTCTGCTTGCCCGAGCCACCGCCGCCGAAGCGGGCGTGCCATTCTTTTCTATTAGCGGCTCGGAGTTTATCGAGATGTATGTGGGCGTCGGTGCGTCACGGGTGCGCGATATGTTCAAGCAGGCGCGTAAAGAGGCCCCGGCTCTGATCTTTATCGACGAAATTGATTCAGTGGGACGCGTGCGCGGCACCGGCATGGGTGGCGGCAACGACGAGCGCGAGCAGACACTCAATCAGGTATTGGCGGAAATGGATGGCTTTAGCGCCGAGGAGGCGGTGGTGGTACTGGCCGCGACCAACCGCCCCGACGTACTGGATCCGGCACTGCTGCGCCCCGGTCGCTTTGATCGCAAGATTGTTCTCGAACTGCCACAAAAGCAGGCGCGTCGTGACATCCTTACCGTGCATACACGCAACACACCATTGGCCGACGATGTTGATCTCGACAAGGTGGTTGCCGGTACGGTTGGCTTCTCCGGCGCCGATATTGAAAATCTGGTCAATGAAGCAGCTCTGCATGCCGCTCGCGATAATAAATCAAAGCTGGATAATGACGACTTTGCCTATGCGCGCGATCGCGTTGTGATGGGCGCGGAGCGCAAAGATCTGATTGTTGCGAGCGAACGCCAACGTATCGCCAGCCATGAGGCCGGTCATGCCATTGCGGCGTTTTACACCGAGCACAGCGATCCGCTGCAGCGAGTGTCGATTATTCCCAGGGGAAGAGCGCTCGGCATGACGGAGCAGCTGCCGGAGGAAGACCGCCACAATATGGTGGATAACTATCTGCGCGATCGCCTGACCATACTGCTCGGTGGGCGCGGTGCTGAAAAACTGCTGTTCAACAATCTCAGCTCCGGCGCGGCGGATGATCTTCAGCAGGCCACCAAGTTGGCGCGACACATGGTCATGAACTGGGGTATGAGCGATTCGCTCGGGCCGGTGGGTTATCGTTCCGGTGAAGCGCATCCGTTTTTGGGCATGGAACTGAGCGAACCACGGGAATACAGTGAGGCGACTGCGGAGCTTATCGATAAGGAAGTGCGCAGGTTGTTGTCTCAGGCCGAGAATACAGTGGCTGAGCTTTTGCAGAGTCATATGCAGCAGTTGCAGCGGTTAATTGAGGCGCTGCTGGAGTATGAATCATTGGATCGTGAGCAGATTGCGGGGCTGCTTGATGATTCCGGTAAGTCCGCCAAGGTGGTTAAACTGAATAAGCATTTGGATCAGGATAACCGATCCAAGTAATACTCAGTCTTTCCGAGGGAGCTTTTTTCCAGTCATTCCGAGCACGCCTTTTTTATCTCGTCATTCCGAGGGAACGCAGAGACCGAAGGACACCATTGAACGTCCCTGATTCCCATGTCTTTGGGGT
>JALRJD010000072.1 GCA_023255165.1 Porticoccaceae bacterium
GATATGAATGTGGCGGATGCAACGGCAATGGCAAGAATCCATCACCAGTGGTTGCCTGATCGCATTGATTATGAGCCCGGTATCTCTGTGGATACACTCAGGCTGCTCCGGGATATGGGTCACCAAATATCCGCAAAACCACGAATCCTTGGTGCCACGCAGAGCATTTACAGTGACACAAATAACAACCGGCAGGGTGCATCTGACAGCCGCCGGCAGGGTGCCGGTGCTGTGGCCGAACCGAGGTAAACCAATGTCCAGATGGACAGAGCTGATGAACTGTTCTTGATCGATTATAAAAGCCGCGTTTGCGGCTAGCGGATTTGCGGATAACAGGTTTAGCTTTTGGTTCTTTAGATGTTACATTGCTCAGGTGATACCCACTGGTGCTAGCGCCAAATAATAATAAAAACAGAGAGTCACAATGAACGAACCCGCCCCCTCTTCAAGCGCCTCAGCGCCGGTTTCCAAATCCTATCGTCGCTATGTGCTGGTGGTGTTAACACTGGTATACACGCTTAATTTTATCGACCGTCAGATTCTGGTGATTCTGCAGGAGTCGATCAAACTGGATATGGGGCTCTCCGATTCCCAGCTCGGCCTGTTGACCGGTTTTGCCTTTGCCATTTTTTATGTCAGTGTCGGCATTCCCATTGCGCGCTGGGCTGACATTGGCAATCGCCGCAATATTGTCTCGCTGGCGATCGCGGTCTGGAGTGGCATGACGGCGATCTCCGGGTTGACACAAAATTTCTGGCAGTTGCTGATGGCGCGAATTGGCGTCGGCGTCGGTGAAGCTGGCGGCAGTCCGCCGTCGCACTCGATTATTTCCGACTACTATCCCGCCGAACAGCGCGGCAGCGCGCTGTCGTTTTACTCCACCGGCGTCTATATCGGTATTTTGTTTGGCTTTTTAATCGGCGGCTGGATCAACAGCGAGTTTGGCTGGCGCACTGCCTTTTTTGTGGTCGGGGTGCCTGGCTTTCTGGTGGCGCTGCTAGTGCGCTTAACCATCCGCGAGCCGGTTCGCGGCGGTCTCGATGGCCGCGCTCTGGAAACGCCGGCGACCATGGGTGAGACGCTGCGCAAATTAAGAGGCTATTCTTCGTTTCGTCTGTTTGCCATTGCCGGTGGCCTCAATGCCTTTAGCAGTTATGGCATCGGCAACTTTATGCCCTCGTTCCTGATTCGCTCTCACGGCTTTAGCAGCATGGAAGTGGGCACCAGTCTGGCATTGATTACCGGTATTGGTGGCGCACTGGGAACCTACCTCGGCGGTGTGCTCGCCGATCGCTTTGGTGCCCGGGACAAACGCTGGTATCTGTGGATTGCGGCGATCACCGGCGGCTGCAGTGTGCCGCTGATGTTTTCCGCGGTATTTGTCGGCGATCCGCGCCTGGCTCTCGGCTGCCTGTTTTTTGCCACTATGCTCGGCGCCTTTTATCTTGGCCCGACCATTGCCATTTCGCATACATTGGTCAGTCCCAGCATGCGCGCCATGGCGTCGGCGATTCTGTTTTTTATTCTCAACTTTATCGGTCTCGGCATGGGCCCGCTGGTGGTGGGAATGATCAGTGACTTTCTCGCCCCGACCTATGGCGCCGAGTCGCTGCGTTATTCACTGGGAATTGTCTCGTTTATTAATTTGCTCTCGGCGACTTTCTTTATTCTCGCCGCGCGCCGGCTGTTGGCTGATCTTAAGCAATGATCTTTTTTTCCCGCTCAGGCCAGATTTTTGCCGCTCTGCTGGTGACACTGGCGATTGTTGTCAGCACCCAGGCGCAGAGAGAAGCGCTGCCGGAATTCAACGATTACAGTGATGTAAAAGAAAAGAAAAACGCCTTTTTTGATTACCTGTTGCCGCTGGTTCTGGCAGGCAATCAGTCGATTATCGAACAGCGCGAGCAACTCCAGGCGCTGGCCGACAATGCGGATAATTTATCGTTTTTTCAGCAGCGAAAATTAACCCAGCTGGCCGAACGCTACGGGCTGAAAAATGACGATCTCGATAACAGTGAAATCATTGAAAAATTATTTATTCGCGTCGCACCAATTCCCCCCTCGCTGGTACTTGCACAGGCAGCGATCGAATCGGCCTGGGGTACTTCGCGTTTTGCCCGCGAAGGCAATAATCTGTTTGGTCAGTGGTGCTACAAAAAAGGTTGCGGCATGGTACCGCTGCAGCGCAATGCGGGAACCAAACACGAGGTCGCGCGCTTTGATAACACCGCTGAGGCGATCGAGGCCTATCTGCGCAACCTCAACACTCACAGCGCATACAAAGCGCTGCGCATGCGTCGAGCCGAACTGACTGAATCCGACACCGGGACTCTCAGCGGCCATCAGCTGGCCGAGACACTGTTGTATTATTCCGAGCTGCGTGAAGTCTATGTCGAAGAAGTGCAGGCGGTGATTCGCATCAACCAACTGCATCAATATGATCAGTTGTGAGCGGGATTAAAAGGTCGTGAATCATTAATTTGAAAAGAGGTAGGATTAAAAAATGAAAAAATCGTATCTTGCGGTGTCGCCTATTGGTCTGGTTTTTGTTGGGCTGGTTTTAATACTGTTTTTTGTTGTCGCGCCGCCAATGTTGGACGATGACCAAAACCCCGTTGATGCGCATCAGCCTTACCAGATTTCGCCCGAGGCTGCAGCGCTGCACAGCAGTCTGATTGTCGGCGACTGGCATGCGGACAGCTTGCTGTGGATGCGCGATCTGAGTCAGCAATATGATTATGGGCATCTGGATTTTCCGCGTATGCAGAAAGGCAATATGGCGCTGCAGATGTTTACCACGGTGACCAAATCGCCCAGCGGCCAAAACTACGACAGCAATGAGAGTGATGCGCGAGACAATATTACCGCCCTGGCGTTGATGCAGCGCTGGCCTCTGGCGACTTTAAACAGCCTTGCCGAGCGCGCGCTGTTTCAGGCCGATAAACTTCATCAACTGGCCGAGAATCATCCGGATGATCTAATGCTGATCACTTCGCGAGCGCAGTTGGCGGAATTTCTGCAGCGCCGGCAGAGCAACCCGAAGCTGATTGGTGGGCTGCTCGGCACCGAGGGTTCCCATGCCCTGGACGGCAAGCTCGACACTATTCAGCGTCTTTACGATCACGGCTTTCGCATGATGAGCCTGCAGCACTTTTTTGATAACAAACTCGGTGGCTCGCTGCACGGCACCAGTGGTGCTGGCCTCACCCCGTTTGGTCGCGACGCGGTGGCAAAGATGCTTGAGCTGGGTATTATGATTGATGTCTCTCACTCATCGGAAGCGGTGGTGGCCGACACTCTGGCAATCAGTGACAGACCTCTGCTGGTCAGCCACACCGGTTTTCAGGGTCACTGCCAGTCACCGCGTAATATCAGCGACGACTTGATGCAGCAGATAGCCGCGGGCGGCGGATTGATTGCAGTGGGTTATTGGGATGGCGCCATTTGCGGAAATAGCCCGGCCACGGTGGCCGAGGCAATTGTTTACGGCATCGGTCTGGTCGGTGAAGACCATGTGTCGCTGGGGTCGGATTTTGATGGCACTGTAACCACGTCGTTTGATGGCAGCGAGATGGCGGTGATCACCCAGGAACTGCTTGAAGCCAACCTCAGTGAAGAGCAGGTCCGCAAGGTGATGGGTGGCAATATGCTTCAATTCTTACAGACCTGGTTGCCCTAGCGGCTCTCAGTTAGCGTTGGCTGTTAGCACTGCAGTTCAGGAATATCCCTGAACTGCTCAAGCGCTTCCGGGTTGGCCAGCGCATCGGTATTTTTGACCACTTCACCCTGCACCACATTGCGCACTGCCAGTTCGACAATTTTGCCGCTGATCGTGCGCGGAATATCTTTTACCGAAATAATTTTTGCCGGCACATGGCGCGGGGTGGTCTCGCTGCGAATGGTGCTGCGGATTTTTTGCTGCAACGCCTCATCCAGTTCAACGCCTTCGCGCAGCACCACAAATAACACCACTCGCACATCGTCTTCCCAGCTCTGGCCGATACAGATGCTGTCGATGACCTCATCGAGTTTTTCCACCTGGCGATAGATTTCCGCGGTGCCAATTCTGACACCACCGGGATTTAGTACCGCGTCCGAGCGGCCGTGAATAATAACGCCGTTGTGCTCGGTGATTTCGCCATAGTCGCCCTGGGCCCAGATGCCAGGATAAGTTTCAAAATAGGCGGCGAGATATTTTTCATTTTTCGGATCATTCCAGAACTGGATCGGTGCGCTGGGGAAGGGCTTGCTGCAGACCAGCTCACCTTTTTGTTGCACCACGGGGTTGCCAGTCTGATCGCGAATCTCGACCGCCATGCCCAGACCACGGCACTGAATCTCGCCCTCCCAAACCGGCAGGCAGGGGTTGCCGAGCACAAAGCAGGAGATAATATCGGTGCCGCCGGAGATTGAGGAAAGACAGATATCGCTTTTAATATCGCGGTAGACATAGCGGAAACTCTCGTGGGAGAGTGGCGAGCCCGTGGACAATACTGTCTTCAGATGCGGCAGATTATGGCTTTCTCTGGGCACCACGCCCGCCTTTTCCAATGCGCTGATATATTTGGCACTGGTGCCAAAAATACTCACTTTTTCCTGCTCGGCCAGATCGATCAACGAGGCCGGCTCCGGGTAAAACGGTGAGCCGTCATAGAGCACCAGTGTTGCTTCCGAGGCGAGCCCGCTAACCAGCCAGTTCCACATCATCCAGCCGCAGGTGGTGAAATAAAACAGTGTGTCATCCGGCTTGAGGTCGGTGTGCAGCTGCTGTTCTTTAAGATGTTGAACTAATGTTCCGCCGGCGCTGTGAACGATGCATTTCGGCACGCCGGTGGTGCCAGAAGAGTAGAGAATGTAGAGCGGATGGTTAAATTGCAGCGGCGTAAAAACCAGCTCTCTACCTATGTGCGGGCGCAAAAAGTCGTCGAACAATGTGCCTACAGGAACGCACTCCAGTGTGTCCGGGTTGTCGACCACAGGTACGATCACCAGCTCTTGAATGCTGGCCATGTTGTTCCAGATCTCGGTCAGGCGCGGCAGTGTATCGATGGTTTTGCCGTTGTAAAAATAACCATTGCAGCCAAACAGCACCTTGGGCTCGATCTGTCCAAAGCGATCCATCACGCCATTGATGCCAAAGTCGGGGGAGCAGGAAGACCAGATCGCGCCGATACTGGCTGTGGCCAGCATGGCGACAACGGTCTCTGGCACATTGGGCATAAACCCCGCCACTCGATCACCCTGGTTGACGCCGCGCTGGCGCAAGGCGGCGGCACATTGCGCCACCTGTTGGTAGAGTTCGGCGTAACTGATTGTTCTTCGCGAGCCATTTTCCAGTCGCGAAATCAGTGCGATTTTGTCACTGCGGTTGCGCAGCAGATTTTCCGCGAAATTCAGTCGCGACTCCTCAAACCAGCGGGCGCCGGGGAATTGGTCGCCATCTTCCAATACATTGCGCCAGCCGCGGGATGCATGCACATCGCAGAAGCGCCACACCTGTTCCCAAAACTGCTGCGGCTGATCAACCGACCACTGGTGCAGCTGTTGATAGTCGGTAAATATAAGGCCGAGCTCGCGCTCAAGCTGCCCGGCAAAGCGAGTTAGATTGCTGTTTTCAATACGCTCGGCACTGGGCTGCCAGAGTGGTCTGTTTTTGGCTTGAGGTGAGTTGTTGTGAGAACTGTTTTGCGAGTTTGATTTTTTTGGCGGAATTGATTGAGAGCTGGGGGTGGAGTTGTCCATATTCCTGGCATCCTTGCGATCGACAAATTGAATCCGCAGATTGCCAGAGCTCTGCGGCTAAAACAAGGCCCCGCCAAAGCGGGGCGCAGATTTAATTTTTCACCGTCAACATATAGCGCGCCACGGCCAGTTGGGTCTCTGCGTCGAGATAGTTCTGGGCCGGCATTTCAGGGTAGTCGGCGCGAATTTTAAACGGCGCATTGATATAGCTGACAATTCCCTCCGGGTTGCCCGCATAGCGCGCCTGAATCTCTTCCACCGCCGGGCCAATCAGTCGGCCGGCATAGGCATGACAGCCGGTGCAGACACCCAGATAAGCGATTTCACCACGTTCGGAGGGCTCGATTACCCGCGGCTTGGCGCCGCCCGCCAACAGATAGCTGTGGATATTATCGGTGTTGGTAAAGTCGCAGTCGGCAAAGTCGCCAATGCCAACGTGGTGATAGCGGTGACGGTTGATAATGCAGCTGCCTTCGGTTGGGCCGATCTGAAAGATATCGATATCGCCGGTATGCAGCTCTGTTAGCGCAAAGGCTCTGACTTCATCGATGGTGTCATAGCCATTGTTTTGCATTACGTTATCGAGAATCATCACCCGGTCCGGGTTGGGGTCGGCGTCCGGATCCAGCGTTAAACCCGAGGCATTGGCATGGTCGTTGATCAGGATGCCGGCGACTTTGTTATTAACAATAATATTGCCCTCGATAATCACATCGTCCGCGGCCATCACCAGAATACCGGTGCCCGCCGGAATGCCCGACACGGTTGAGCCGGGCGCACCGAAATTGGGGGTGTTGTTGTCGAGAATAAAGTTGTTGCGAATAATCACATCGTAAGTGGTCTTGATCGGCAGGCCGGGGGTGATAAAGGCCAGAATGCCGCCAGTATTGTGGTGGGTGTAATTGTTTTCGACGATGGCGTGGCGGCTGTTTTCAATTTCAATGCCGGCAACACTGTCAAACACCTCGTTGTGGGCGACATGGATATTGTCACTCATGCCGACATAGATCGCCGCGTCGGCAATCCCGGAAACCACATTGTGCTCAATCAGACCGTTGCTGCCGAGCTGCGGAAAGATGCCGTAGATGCCGGTATCAATCACCAGATTATTGCGAATCTCAAAGTTGTTGCCGGCCTGGCTCATAATGCCATTGCCTTTGTAGCGGGTAATTTTAAAGTTCTCGATCAGGATATTATTGCCCGAGTAGAGAATCGCATCATTGAGTTTGCCAAGGCCATCCAGCGTCGCCCGCTCACCGGCCTGTATCACCCCGACCAGATGGATATCGTCTTTGTCGATATAGACAGTCTCGGTGTAAATGCCTGGCATCACCCGAATGGTATCGCCGGGCTTGGCCACTTCCACCGCGGCCTGGATTGAGTCGCCGGGATTAACGATCAGGGTTTGGCCGATTGCATCGGCGCTGCGCGGTGGCAGTGCGCCATGCACCAGCTCATTACCATCCGCCTGAAAGCCGCCGCTGTAACTGGCGCCACCCACGCTGCTGGTGATCTGCGCTGGATTGTCGAGGTTATGACCCAGCTGCCAGCCGCCGATAAAGGCCGCCAGCGCAATCACGATGGCTAATGTCTTTGCTCTGTTTATCATGATTCTCGCCTGCTATTTTTGTTAGTTTTTAAGTTGAGAGTTTTGAGGTTGAGAGTTTTGGGGTTGAGAGTTTTTAGCCCCGACGGCACCGCCCGGGGAATATCGGGGCGCAAACTGCTGTCGCTCAGGGTGCGCATAAAGTCCACCAGACGGTCGAGTTCGCTGCTGGTTAGATCGGGTTCAGAGATATGCCAGTGCAACAGCAGCTGTTCATCTTCGGGCACCGCATGGCCGCGCCCGCCATTATAAAACTCAGCGACCTCACGGAGTGTGGCAAAGCGCCCCGAGTGCATATAGGGCGCGGTTTCGGCAATATTGCGCAGGCTCGGCACCTTGAATCCGCCGCGCAGTTTTGCCGAGGCAAAGGTTTTCTCCGCGCCAATATCCCGCGTCATGTCCTGCGGTTCCGGGGTGCCGATCACGGCGATCTGCTGATTGGTAAACAGCGGCGGCATATGGCACTGGGAGCAGCGCGCGACAAACGAACGGAAAATATTCAGCCCCTCAATTTCTTGCTGGTTGAGCGCGTCGGCATTGCCATGGGCGTACTGGTCATAACGGCTGTTCAGTGAAATTAGCGAGCTCTGAAAAGCGGCCAGGGCAATGGCAAGATTGTCCAGGCTGAGGCCACCGGTTTCGGAAAAGGCTTGCTCGAACAGGGTTGGATAGGCGTCCACGGCTTTGAGGCTGGTGATTAACTGCTGCGGGTTATTACCCATCTCGATAGGCGAGAACAGCGGGCTGAGGGCTTGCTCTTCAAGGCTGTGGGCGCGGGCATCCCAGAAAAAGTCTTTCAGAAAAGCGCTGTTCCAGAGACTGGGGGCGGAGCGCTGGTTGCGTTGGCCATGGATGCCGACACTGCGCCCGAGGCCGTCGCCAAAACCTTTGTCCGGGTCGTGACAGCTGGCGCAGGAAATACTGTTGTCGGCCGACAGCAATGGATCAAAAAACAACAGCCGCCCGAGGTCGATTTGCTGTGGTGTAAAACCATCGCGATGAGTGGGCAGTGCGGTTTTTAATCCGCCAACACCGTGGTCGCCAAGCGAGTTGTAGAGCTGATAGAGATTACGCAGCAGGCAGCGATTGTCCTCACTGAGGGAAAAACTTGGCGGACATTGATCAGCAAGCCTGAATATTGGCGCTTCAGTCGGGTCAACAGTCGCCTCGGTGCTGGTTGCCATGCCGCAGAACACCAAGCCGCCAATGGCCACTAAATGGCAAACGAGTTTGCGCAGCCAGCCGCGAGAAAAAGTGTCGCGATGGGTTGTCGACAGGGTTGCAAGTGTTGATGCTGCCATATGTTTGGCTTTAAGTTTGGCTTTTTTTATTACTCTTATCTCTTTAAATGGATAAGATGTGTTTTGACATTATTATGCCATAGCCCAGGTTTGAAAAGGCAATCCCGGGCTTGGGCATTCACTCAGAATTCACACTCTCGATTGGAGTTTTAGATTATGTTTCAAGGTCGCCGTCACCATCACCACAGAAGTTTTTTAAAGGCCACAGCATCAGCAGTGCTGCTGTTATGTTCATTGCACAGCGTTGCAGACGGCCATGCACATCACTCGATGCCGCAATCACCTGCCCCGGAAAATGCCCGTGTTTATTTTATTGAGCCCGCTAATGGCGCGGTGATCAGTGGCGGTGAAGTCAAAGTGGTATTTGGCCTTAGCGGCATGGAGGTGGCACCAGCGGGAACCGACAAGGCTAATTCCGGCCATCACCACCTGTTGATTGATCTCGACCAGATGCCCGATATGACCATGCCGCTGCCGGCAACTGATCAGGTGCGCCATTTTGGCAAGGGCCAGACCGAGACCACCGTGCAGTTGGCGCCGGGCCGTCACCGTCTGCAGTTGCTGCTTGGCAACTATGCGCATATTCCCCACAACCCACCGGTGTTGTCAGAGGTTATTGAGATAACCGTAAAGTAGCGGTTAAGCGGAACAGTTAAACTAACCAGAGCAACGGGCAGCGAAACGGAAAACTGCGGGGCGTGGATAGCCCCATTTTAGCCCGCCGATCTGGGTTGATCATAAACCCCTACCAATTGCCTGCTCAGTGCCAGCAGTTGGCCGTTGGGGTGAAAAATCTTACCGTCGGTGTGGGCATAGCCAAGATCCGCCTGCACCACCTCGCAGTGGTAGTAGAGGTAATCGGTTGCCGCCAGCGCGGTGCGCGGCTGGGTAAACTCCACATTCCAGGTAATCGAACTGGTCGGCGCGCGCTGCTTTAGCATCGGCATCACCGCCGGAGGCCAGGCGTCGATCAGCGCCAGAATGGCGCTATCGGAAAATACCTCCGGGCCTTCAATAAATCGCACCCAGCCGCTGATCACCGAATTATCGCTGCCGCTGTAGGGCAGTGCGGTGCTGGTGTAGCGGGTGTCGAGGTATTCGATAAAGTCTGGCACCACACCTTTGATAAATGGCATCTGCATGCCCTGTTCAGGGCTCTTGTCAAACAGCATTGGCGGCGGCGTCAGTTGAACGCCGGAAACCCGCGGCCGACCAAAGCAGGCGATTACCATGGTTTTAACTTCATTGTTTTGCAGCAGCTGACCCTCAACCTGCACCACCGACTTGCCCTCCGAGAGCACTTTGCAGCGCAGCTCGCAGGGCTCGTCCTGGGCGGCGGGGCCACAGAAATGAATATTAATGGTGCGCAGATCGCGATCGCCGAGACCGGTCTGGCTTTCGATATGGGTTAGCACCAGTGCTGCGGTCATACCGCCAAAAACACTGCGCCCCTGAGTCCAGGTGCTGTCGACGGTTATCTGGTTGCTGACTTTGGCGAGCTGCTCGTAATAGGAGTAATTCATTGCATGCCTTATGGTTATTTTTTACCTGCGAGAGGTTAGCAGCCGCAGACTATAGCACCGCCACTGTGGCGGCGCAGCGGCCGCCAGTGGATTAAGGTTGTCAATTGGTGACTGTCGGGACAGTCGAGATCGGTGCGCCAAACAGTGCTATTAAATGGCACCGCAGGACTGGTTGGCCGGCACAGCGATGTCCATCAGCTTAGGGTTGGGCAGTTTTAGCGCCGCCATCAGACTGATATAAGCCTGCTGATCCGCTACCTGCAATCGCGGGTTGTGCTGCTTCTCTTCGGCAATATCACTCACTGTCCAGCCTTTGTAGTCGTGGCCGGGATAGACCGCGGTATCGTCCGGCAACTGCAACAGCCGATTAAACAGGCTGTTGTATTGCTGCTCGGCACTGCCATTTTGGAAGTCGGTGCGGCCAGTACCGCGGATTAACAGTGTGTCGCCGCTAAACAGCATGCCGCCGTGCTCGGAGCGCGGCAGATAAAAACTGTAAGAGTCATCGGTGTGGCCGGGGGTATAGATCACCTCGAGATTAATGCCGCCAACCCCGACCTGATCGCCATCGGCAAAGGTTGCCGACAGGCAGGTTGCCACCGCCTGCGAACCCATCATGGTGGTGCAGCCGGTGTGCTCGCGCAATTCACCGAGACCGGTAATATGATCGGCATGGGTGTGGGTATCCAGCGCCAGCTTGAGGGTCAGGCCCAGTTCTCGCAGCAGCGCCAGATTTTGTTCGGTGTGCTCCAGAACCGGGTCGATCAACAGCGCCTCTCTGCTGGTCTCATCGCCGAGCAAATAGCTGTAGGTGGACGATTCACGATCGAAAAGTTGTCTGAAAATCATTTGTGCATTCCTTTGAAAAATTAATTGCTAGCTGCGGTTTTATTGTTCCATGGCATGCGCGCCAGCATCATGCCCATGCCGCAAGTATCAGTGACACCGGCAAATACCAGGCCGGCGCCAACAAAACCGGACAGTCCGTAAAACCACGGGTTGACCAGCGCGCCCAGAGCGACCCCAATAACCACCAGTGATCCGGCGGCAATGCGTACCTGTCGCTCCAGCGACATCATGGTGCCGCCACCCTGTTGAACGCTGACCCCGGCACTGCTCAGCGCACCGATGCCGCCTTCGATAATAACCAACGGGCAGTCGACTTCGTTTTGCAGCTGTTCCGCCGCCCGTGCAGCGCGCTGGCCGCTGGCGCAGAGCAGGTAGACCGGTTGCTCGGGATTATGGCCCTGCTCCTGAAGATAGGCTTTGACCTCGGCACAGTTAAGCGACTGCAGCGGAAAATTGGCACTGCCAGCCAGATACTGTGAATCGACTTCCGCCGCGGTGCGCACATCGATAACGGCGGTTTTGTCGCCGCCACTGAGCAGGTTTTTAAACTCGCCGGCGGAAATGGTTTTGGATGGATTGTTCATAATGGTCCTCAATATGTTGCGGTTAAAATGGTTGCGCTGGAAAGTAGTAAAACAAAATCACGGACAATAAATCGACTTTAAAACACGGATAATTTTGATCGAATCATCACCGCGAAGACGGTAATAAATCGTCTGCGCCTCACGTCGCGTCTGCACCAGCTGCGCATTGCGCAGTGATGCCAGATGCTGTGACAGGGCGGACTGACTCAGGTTGGTAATCTTGTGCAGTTCACCCACCGAGAGTTCGCCACTCATCAGCGAGCAGAGAATCAGCAGCCGGTTTTCATTGCCCAGCTGCTTAAGCATATCGGCGGCTTGCCGGGCGTGCTGTTGCAGCGCGGAAGCATCGAATGTCTCTGATTTTAGATCGCTGGCACTGGGCATGGGGTTGGCTCTCTGGACGGAAATCATTAATTAGTTATTTAAGGGAAGTCTAAATTAGAATAACCTAATATACAATCCCGCAAACCAATTTAACAAAGATTATTTTAAGGCGTTGGCGGGCACTGTGGTTTGTTACAGATCAGGTATCGTAATCAGCGGCCAGATTTTCAGATTGTGCATCTTCATCTTCTCAGCATCGACCAGAAACCGCACCAGAATAAAATAGATATCCAGATCAAAACGGTCATCGCTGCTCGCCTGTTCAACTTCTTGCTGTCCGCTGTGCGCGTGTAACCGCCCCGGATTAGCCAGTTGAAAACCGAAGTCATAGAGGTCTTCGGGTAACGTCAGTTTGGCGAGATAGCGCCAGTTGTGCACCACATGAAACGCGACTTGCTCCGGTTGCTGCATATCGCGCTCTTCAATCATGATCGCGCCGGGGTAGGGCCACATGGCAATTTGGTAGTTTTTCAGCGCAGCCTCGACGCGCTGGTTATAAAGCTGCGCCGACTCCGCGCCATGGCAGGCGCCAAAACATTTTTTAAGCTGCGCGCGAAAGCATGGCTGCTGTCGTTGCGGGCCGCCGGAAGATTCCAGCCCCAGTAGTTTGTGGCAGAGAAAATATTGGTCAGCAAGTTTCTCTATGCGCTTTGAGGCCTGCCGCGGCGAGCGAAACAGTCCAAAGCGTTCATCGGCGATATCGGAATCCATCTCGACTGCTTCGATGGCGATGCGTTGATAGCCGTTGCGGTCTTCCTCGCAGCGGTATTGATAGAGCTTTTTGGTTTTGCGCAGGCGGCGGTTATAGAGCGGCGACAACGCTTTAATCTGATTGCTCTCGCGAATCTGCGCGCCAAAATCGGTTGGCGTTCGGTCAAAACTGATCTGCGCCAGTTTGCTGTTGATCTGCAGGTCTTTGGGGTTTTTATGGTCCTGAGAGAAGTGGCTCATTACCCGGTTGCGGATATGCACGCTCTTGCCGACATAGAGCAGCACCCCGCTGGCATCGTAAAAATAATAAACTCCGGCGCAAGCGGGCAGCTTTTTTATATCGCTGGCTTTTAGTAGTGGCGGCAGAGCCGGGTTTTTCAACAGGCTGGCGCAGGTAGCGGCGATCTCTTCCTCAGGGAACAGTGCTGATGATTTCAGGAAAAAGCCATGAATCATCTCGGCGTCGTCGAGGGCGCGATGGCGATTTTCAATCGACAACTGAAAGCGCTGAATAATCTGATCGAGGCCATGGCGTTTAAATTGCGGGTAGAGACTGCGGCTGAATTTTACCGAGCACAGTGGTTTGGCGTTGTAGCTGATGCCGGCGCGCTCAAATTCATTTTTCAGAAAGCCGTAATCAAAGCGTGCGTTGTGGGCCACCAATGTGCGCCCTTGCAGCAGGCCGAGCAGTTTTTCCGCGACTTGATCAAAGGTCGGCGCACCGCGCAACATACTCGGAGCAATGCCAGTGAGGCGCTGAATAAAGGGCGGCAAGCTGGTCTGCGGATCAATAAATGACTGCCAGCGCTCAATCACCTCGCCCTGTTCGATGACCAGCAGTCCAATTTCGATAATCCGATGATGGGTCGATTTACCGCCGGTGGTCTCGAGATCGAGCAACACCATCTTGTCTGGAAACCCTGGTGACAGCGTCGTGGGAGGTGAGGTGTCGCTGTCCAGCCAGTTTAATTGCATAGTTATATTTCTGTGGGTCGCAAATTGGTTTTTGTAGTTCGCGGCAGCAACAAACAGTGCTGACAAATTGATAAATGTTACTCGGCAACAAAACCCTTCCAGCTCTGCATATACTGAATAAATTTTTCCCCCAGCCCTTCGCTGCGCAGATGCTCCACCGAAACCGGGTTGGACAGAGGCTGCCAGTCGTTGTCGGCATGCATCAATTGCGGGTAGTTGTGGTGCAAAATGGCGGCGCGGCCAAGCATCACAAAGTCGATATTTTCAGCCATGGCGCGGCGGATCTCCTCTGGGGTGCGCAGTTTTCCGGCGACACCGAGGGCGGTATTGCCGCGATCCAGTTCAGAGAAATACGACAGCAATGTGCGGCCCTGGTACTGCTCTTCTTGCGGTTCTTTAAACACATCCCAAAGCGACATATCGATAAAGTCGAGCTTGCCGTCGTTGAGCAATGTTTGGCTGAACTCAACAATATCGGCCAGCTGCAGATCAAAGCGCTCGGGCGACAGGCGGATGCCGAGAATAAAATTGCTGCTGCAGCGGGCGCGCACGCCGTCGATAATATCGCGAATAACCCGGCCGCGATTTTCCAGACTGCCGCCGTAGCGGTCTTCGCGTTGGTTGATACTGGCGCTTAAAAATTGCGCCAGCAAATAGCCGTGGGCACCGTGAAGCTCGACACCGTCAAAGCCGGCCTTTTCGGCACGCACCGCGGCGGCAATAAAATCTTCGCTGAGTTGCTCGACTTCCGATAGCGTCATGGCACGGGCACCGGTCTCTTCATTGTCCGACGGGCACAGTGGAGTCTGGCCAATCACCTCTGTGGGCGAGCGCATCCCGGCGTGGTGCAACTGCACCATCGACAAGCTGTCGTGCTGACGGATGCCATCGGCCAGTCGCGTCAGGCCTGGAATATGGTCGTCAGAGAAAACCCCCAACTGCCCGGGGAAGCCCTGGCCCGCGGCTTGCACATGAGCGGCGCAGGTCATGGTTAACCCAAAACCACCCTCGGCGCGCAGGGTCAGCCAGTGGTATTCGTCATCGGAAAGAGTGCCGTCGAGGTGGCTTTGCAGATTGGTCAGGGGCGCCAGAACAAAGCGATTTTTCACGGTTTTGCCGCAGTTAAAAGTCAGCGGCTGAAAGGGGTCGGTGGTCAGGTGGGTCATAGGTGGTTTCTTTTTATTGTTGTGGTTGATTATAAATGGCTATCGGGAAATTCCTGCTCACTATTCGCGTGCCGGGCAAAACGAATCTTTTTGTCGCCATGCACCTGGTCGCGATCGGGCCATGGCCAGCCGCCAAACTGAGTGCGCTGATAGTCGTCAAAGGTGGCCTGCAACTGCTCGCGGCTGTTCATCACAAAGGGCCCGTGTTGGGCAACCGGCTCGCTAATTGGCCGGCCCTGGAGAATTAGCAGCAGGGCTTGCTGCGTTCCGTTTTTAAACTGCAGCGTGGCGTCGGAGTCGGCTTGCAAGCCGTGGCCTGCGCTGATGTCACTGCCATTAACCTGCAGCTTATCGCCGCGATAAAAGTAGACCATGCGGTTGAGTCCGGCCGCGGTGGCGGGCAACTGCCATTCGCCGTGGGGATCGATTTTCACCGACAGGATCGACACATGGTTATTGTTATCGGCGGCCCAGGAATCCGGCGGTGGCGCCAGCGCTGTGGTGTTGTGATAGTGCCCGGCAATTAAATCGATGGTGGTTTTGCGGCCATTACTGTCGAGCAGGTCTATCTGTGGCGTCTGTTCTCGCCAGAACATTTTAAAATGCGGCGCCACCATTTTTGAGCGACCGGGCAGGTTAAGCCAAACCTGAAACAGCTCCATGGGGTTGTCGCTGTCATTGTTTAACAGCGGAAACATCTCCGAGTGCTGGATGCCCGCGCCGGCGGTCATCCACTGGGTGTCGCCCGCGCCATAGCGCCCTGCGGCATTCATGGAGTCGGCGTGATCGACAAAGCCCTGCTTAACAATCGTAACGGTCTCAAAACCGCGGTGGGGGTGGCTGGGAAATCCCGGCACCCGATCACCGTGGTACATGCGCCAGCCATCTTTAAGGGTAAAGTCAGAGCCGATTTGGCGGCCTTGCAGCGAGGCGTTTGGGCCAAAGGCGCCGTTGGCTTTTGGGTAGAGGTCGCGGTGATGGGCGCAAAACAGAAACGGGTCCGCGGTAGGCCAGTGCAGGCCAAGGGCGAAAACCTGTTTTATTGCCGTGCTTGTCATGTGCCTGTTATTCCTTGCTGGCTGTTTAATCTTCTGCGTTTGCGGCTTACTCTTTACCCGGTTTGTAGCGACGAGTGATTTTGTCTTTGCGCAGTTCCGCATCAAACAGCGGGTCGTGCAAAATTTCGGCGACATAGTCCTCGGCCTGATCCCCATAATGGGGTGATTCTGTGTCCAGTGTAGCCGCTCCGAACTGATGCACGCCACGAATGGTCTGCGTGCCCTGAGCGTCCCACGACAGCAGGTAATATAAGCCATCACCGGCTATATTGGTTTGATAGCCGTCATCTTCAAGTCCCTTGGCATAGATTGCGCGCAGGGTATCCGGCCCACCACCCACCGGCAGATTGATTTCCCCGCGCACATGACGGTTGATATCACCCCACAGCGGGTCAACCCGGCCAGTGGCGGCAACCAGTTTGTCGGCACAGTTGTAGAAGGTTGCGGCCACATCCGGAATCGGTTGGCCCTTTTGCTCTGCCAGCCATTCGACCCCAATCACACAGGTGGCCATGGCCGCGCCGCGGCTGTTGATATCGGTTGAAAGATCCCAGTCGCGAATGGTGGTCTGGGCATCGCGATAAAGTTGTTTGGCTGAATCGTCCAGCGGCAAATCAATGGCGCCTTGCAGGTAGTGGACCGAGCGCGAATTGGGGCTGAACATTTTGTCGTGCTTGATCGCCGAGAATTCCTCTTCCGAGATAGGGCTGAGTTCGGCAAACATCTCCAGACCGCGCACCGCGCGATTGGTCATCCGGGTTGGAAAACCATCTTCCGGGCGATAGTCGGAAAGCTTGGGGTTGTCACCCTCGGCGCTAACAAAGAACGGGCTTTGGTTGGCGCTGTGAACAAAGCCTGACTTGGGGTTGATTACCTGGGGCAGCTTGTCGAAGGGCATATACTCCTGCCAGATCAGGCTGCTGTCATCGCCGGGCAGATACTGCGCCCAGTCATAACCGGCCACCCGCTGCGGGGTCAGTGAGTTGTGCACAAACATAATATTGCCGCCGCGGTCGGCGTAAACAAAGTTAAAACTGGCAAAGCTGTGAATGCGCAGTGCATCGCGCCACTGCTCAAGATTTTGCGCCTTGCTCATCGCCAGCCACTGCTCCACCTGACGCATTTTTCCCATGCCCGCGTAGCGGATTGCATAGGTGCCGTGCTCGGTCTGCAATACCGGGCCGTGAGCTGAACGCAGCCCTAACTCGGTGACGGTCCAGGGCAGGAAGCCAAACAGTTTGACCTCAATCTCCAGCTCTTTAGCCTCAAGGTCGTGCCATTCGCCGTCCATGCGATAGCGCAGCGGATTTTCCGGGTCGATATCGAGCACATAGACATCCACCAGATCCGGTTTATTGACCGTGGCGCCCCAGGCGATATGTTCATTAAAGCCAACACCCAGCGTCGCACTGCCGGGAAACAGGCCACCCATTGCATTAAGCCCTTCGCCACTCTGAATATGGGCTTCATACCAGGCCACCGGGCCGGTGGTTGGCTGATGCGAGTTGATCGCCAGGCGGGTTGCGCCATCAGTGCTGTTGGCCGGCGAAATCGCAAAGGCATTGGAGCCGACCGGCAACTTGTTCAGGGTTACACCACCGGCGTTGCTGATGGGCCGCTGACGCTCGCTGCTCATCACTTCCTGCAACACATCACCAAAGCCGTAAAACAACAGATGGCGGAACATATAGCCCGCGACCATATCCTCGCCGGTGATCGGCAGCTCCGCGACTGCACGTTCAGGGTGCCGGGCGGCGTAGTAGTTCAGGCCATCGGCATAGGCTTCAATATAGGCGCGAATCTCTGGTGACAGGTCATGATAGTTGGCCTCAATGTCATCCCAGATACCCAGCCACTTGACCAAAAAGTCGGTAACTGCCGACTCTTTGCCCTTGGTTGCCGCCGCGGTGCCGCGATAGAAATCGATGGTGTCGTAGACCAGCGCCCAGTTGTCTTCCGCCTGGGCATAGGCAAAACCAAACGCGGTATCGACATCGCGCTGGCCAATAATATGCGGCACGCCGCGAATATCGCGCTCAATCACCACATCGTATTGATCCGCCAACTGCAGATAGTCGGCGGAGGAATGTTTCTCGGCGCAGCTGCCGACAAACAGTGCACCACAGGCGAGTAGGATCGCGCAGGCGGTTTTGGGCATAGAGGACATTGTCGAGGGTTCCCTGATAATTATTATTGTTCGGGTTTTACGTCACCTGCCGGGCAGGCGATCAGTGGGCTCTATTGTGCGCAGTTTTTTATTCCGCGCAGTTTTTTATTCCGCGCGTAGATTAGGCCGCTTTGGGCTCGTCCGCAATTTCTTCATCCACATGCAATACCGTGCCCACCGGCACAGTTGCCGCTTGCAGCACACTTTGCACCTTGTACTCCGCAGGCAGCGCGGGAATGGTCAATACGCGCCAGATGCTGATGCCGCCGAGCAGCAACAGGCAGGAGGCGAGCAGTATAAAGAACGACTGCACACCAAAGATTTCCAGCCAGAATACCGCCGAGATCGGGCCGGTAATGGAGGTCAGCCCGGCAATCAGAATCACCGTGCCGCTGGCGGGAATAATTTCCTTTGGTCGCAGGTGGTCGTTGGTCAGCGCCACCACCAGTGAGTAGAGCGACAGCGAGAAACCACCAAACATAAACGCCAGGAAATAGAGCTTGCCTGAGGCCTGCTCTTCAAAGCTGATAACAATGGCCACCACCACGGCGGCGAGACAGGAAAACCCCATCACCCAGCGGCGATCGACCTGATCGGAGAGTTTGCCCAGCGGCCAGGGGAAAATCATGCCGCCGGCCATGATGGCACCCATAAAGTTGGCCACCTGAAAAATGGTGAAGCCGAGTTTGGCGGCATACACAGCGCCCATGCCAAACACAATGCTCGATACCCACTGCGACAGCACAATGCCGATCACACCCATCGGCGTGCGGCGCCACAGGTGGCCCATGCTCACGCGCTCGGTTTCTTCCAGCGGCGGCGTGGGAATAATCGACAGCAAAATCGGCACAGCGGCAACGCTGACCATCACCGAAATCAAAATAAACAACTCATAACCGGCGGGGCTGGCGATATTCAGCATAAACTGCCCGGCGCAGATGCCAGAGAGCAAAATGGCAGTGTAAATCGCCAGAATCTGGCCGCGGTTTTCATTGCTTGAGGCCTGGTTAAGCCAGCTTTCGGAGACTACATAAATCGTTGAAAAGGCAAACCCGGTGAGCAAGCGCATCATCGCCCAGGCCCAGGGATTGATATAGATGGAGTGCACCAGAATGGTTACCGACGCCAAGGCCGAGACGGCGGCAAAGATACGGATATGACCGACCCGCTGAATCAGCCTGGGGATAAAGCCGAACACAACCGATCCTCGCCTTGATGAGGCAATGCTGGAGATTGTTGCCGGATGCCGACGCCACGGAGTTGTTCCCGGGGTCCACGCTTCGGTGGCCCTGTGCGACAAGCGCATGGAT
>JALRJD010000143.1 GCA_023255165.1 Porticoccaceae bacterium
ATTCCTTCGGTCTCTGCGTTCCCTCGGAAAGACGAAGTAGCGCTACGTTCCCTCGGAATGACAATACCGGGCTCTCTGTGACGACAGAAATCTTTACTCAGGGTAACGCCACAAAAATGGGGCAGAATAAAAAAGATTTATGGTCAGAACGACCAGCAAAAATGATTCAACAGGGTTATATCAAAGCCGCACAGCAACACCGCGCTCCGCCATATAGCGCTTCGCCTCAGGCACAGTATGCTCACCAAAGTGAAAAATACTCGCCGCCAACACTGCATCAGCCTTACCCTCAACAATACCATCCACCAAATGCTGCAGATTACCCACACCACCGGAAGCAATCACCGGCACATTAACCGCATCACTGATCCGCGACGTCAGAGCAAGATCAAAACCATTCTTGGTGCCATCGCGATCCATGCTAGTCAGCAGAATCTCACCCGCACCAAAGGCAGTCATTTTTTTTGCCCACTCAATCGCATCAATTCCGGTCGGCTTGCGTCCACCGTGAGTAAAAATCTCCCACCGCGGTGCATCGCCCTGCTCAACCTGCTTGGCATCAATTGCCACGACAATGCATTGAGAGCCAAAACGCTGCGCCGCCTCGCGAACAAATTCCGGTTTGTGAATCGCCGCTGAATTAATCGCCACCTTGTCGGCACCGGCGTTGAGCAGATTGCGAATATCCTGCAATTCGCGCACACCGCCACCGACGGTAAGCGGAATAAACACTTCACCGGCCATGCGTTCCACTGTGTGCAGAGTGGTGTCGCGGGCTTCGTGGCTGGCGGTAATATCGAGGAAGGTAATTTCATCAGCGCCCTGTTCGTTGTAGCGTCGCGCCACTTCAACCGGGTCACCGGCATCGCGAATATCGACAAACTGCACACCTTTTACAACGCGGCCTTTATCAACATCGAGACAGGGAATAATACGTTTTGCCAAACTCATTTTTCGTCCTTGAACATATGGCCCAATTTACCCGCCTTGGTCGACAGGTACTGAACATTGTGTGGATTGCTGTCAGCCTGAATCGGTTCGCGGCCTACCACATCAATGCCGAGATCTTTGAGCGCGTTGATTTTGCGTGGATTATTGGTCATCAACCTAACCTGGCTGGCGCCGAGATGTTCGAGCATTGAGGCGCAGATGGAATAGTCGCGCATATCAGCACCAAACCCCAGTCGCTCATTGGCTTCAACGGTGTCGGCACCCTGATCCTGGAGGTTGTAAGCGCGGATTTTGTTAACCAAACCAATGCCGCGACCTTCCTGACGCAGATAGAGAATCGCACCGCGGCCCTCTTCGGCAATACGCTTCATCGCCTCTTGTAACTGCTCACCGCAGTCGCAGCGCAAACTGCCCAGTGCGTCACCAGTCAAACATTCCGAGTGAATGCGAATCAGCAGCGGCTCGTCACTGGCGCAGTCGCCCATGCTGATGGCGATATGTTCTTTGCCCTTGAACGGATCTTCAAAACCATGGATATCAAAAGTACCCCAGCGAGTGGGTAATTTTGAGGATTCGATAAAACGAAGCGCCACGGTTTTCTCCAAATGATTAATCGGCCGCGTATTGTAGCCTCAACGCCCACTTTGTGCAGGCTTTTCAGATGCTTTGGGCGGCGGGATTAGTCTGAATCTGAAACCGGTTCTGTGAATCGTTTGGATTGGCGAAGATCGTAAATAACACGATACAGGCAAGGGACCAAAACCAGAGTAATCACCGTGGCAAAGATAATCCCAAAACTCAGCGACAGCGCCATCGGGATCACAAACTGAGCCTGCACGCTGGTTTCAAACAGCATCGGCAGCAACCCGACAACCGTGGTCATGGTGGTCAGCAGAATGGCCCTGAACCGTTCACGACCTGCGGAAACAAGCGCCTCTTCAATGGAGAGGTTATCGCTGCGCGCGCGGTTAACAAATTCCACCAGAATCAAACTGTCGTTGACCACCACGCCGGCGAGGGCAATCAAACCAAAAATTGACAACATACTGATCGACACACCAAACAATAGATGCCCAACCACGGCGCCAATAAAACCAAATGGAATCACCGACATAATCACCAGCGGTTGCACATAGGATTTCAGCGGCACCGCCAGCAGGCCATAAATCAGAAACAGTGATGCGATAAACCCAACAATTATTCGCTGCATCATGGTTTTCTCTTCCTGACTGGCGCCACCGAGACCAAACCTGACGCCTGAATAGCGCGCCAGCAGCTTGGGAATAAAGTTCGCGGTGAGATCGGCAATCACCGTTCCGCTCTGCGCCTTGGCGGAGTCCACATCCGCGCTAATGGTTACCGTACGCTGGCGATCAATGCGCGATATCGCTGTCAGCCCCAACCCGAGCCGGATATCGGCCACCTCGCCAATGGCAATGGACTGCCCCGCTGGCGTGCGGATATGCATGGTTTCCAGAGTGGCGATTGAACTGCGCTCTTCGATCGGGTAGCGCACCATCACCTTTAAGGTGTCGGCACCGCGCTGCAGCCGCTGCACCTCTTCACCGTAAAAAGCCTGGCGCACCTGGCGGGCAATATTGCCGAGACTGATACCCAGCTGGCTGGCATTGGGTTTAAGGCTAATCAATATCTCGCGACTACCCGCGCCCTGAGAGTTATAAATATCAAAGACACCGTTGTACTCGCCGAGTTTTTCAGCGAGTGCGGCGCCGGCCAGAGTCAGCTGCTCGGGGTCTGGCCCCGACAGAGTCAGATTGATCTTGGCGCCACCCCCGGCATTGGTGCCAGAGTAATATCGCTGTTGGCGCACATTTGGCAGGTTGCCCACTTTATCCCGCCATAGCTTCTCAACTTCAAAGGCGGTAACAGTTCGATCTTCCGCATGGGTCAGCGACAACATAAAGTTGCCTTGAATATCGGACTGGGTGTAAAAAGCGAGATGCTCTATCAAGCCCTTATCCCCGGAATGGTTTCGGCGATAGTCGGCATCGACCTCATAGGCCGCCGCTTCCACTCTGGTCAATGTCTCGCGCATATCCTGAGCTGAGGCGCCATCCTGCATAATAATTTCCGCGCGCACATTATCGCCCGGCACATTGGGGAAAAATTCATAACGCGCAATACCGCTGTTGACCGCATTGATCGAAACAATCAACAGCGCCAAAAAGCCGGCCAGTGTGGCGTAGCGATGGTGTAAACAGCGACCCAAAAAAGGTAAGTATTTGGTTTCAATAAAGCGGCCAAGTGCCCCGTCGACGCGCTGCTGACAGCGCTCAATAAAGGCGATCGGCCAGGCGGGCCGGGTTTCCGAGGAGCGGGCCAGCTGTAGCCCAACCAGATGGGAAGGCAATATCAGCTTTGACTCAATCAGCGAAAACAACAAACAGAGAATTACCACTACCCCAATGGCCTCAAAAAATGGCCCGGTCACACCGCCGATAAATAAGATCGGCGCAAAGGCCGCCATGGTGGTCAGCACGCCAATAGTCGAGGGTGTCGCGACTTTTTTGGCCCCGGCCAACACTGTGGCCACCGAGGTTTTGTAACTAATATCGCGGCTCGATTTACTGGTAAGCTTTTTGTAGTAGTCGAGTTTGGCTTCGGTGAAAATACTTTCGCCAATCACAATGGCATCGTCCACCACAATGCCAAGCACCATAATAAACGCGAACAGACTCAGCACATTGATATCGACCGGAAAGGGATTGATCGGCATCAACCACAGCGTGCCAAAAAAACTGACCGGGATACCCAACATCACCCAGCCTGCCACATGCAGATTTAAAAATAGCCCCAGCACCACGGCGACCAAAATTGCCCCCATGGCGAGATTTTCCAGCATCATATTCAAGCGGCCTCGCAGAGGAAATGAGCTATCAAAAAACTCGTCAATCTTCAGACCTTCAGGAAGGGTTTTGCGCTTGTCTCGGATATATTGTTTAACCCGATCACTGATGGTCAAAATATCCTGATCTTCCAACGAGAATACCGCCAGATTAAAGGCGCTCTGTCGATCAAAGCGCACCATTGTATTGGTCTCGGCAAAACCATCCCTGATTGTCGCCACATCACTCAACAACAGTTTTGTGCCATCGGGCTGACTGCGCACCACCAGCCCGGCAAAACTCTCACCGGTATAAGCCTTGCCCTGGGTGCGCAGCAACACATTGCCGCCCTCGCTACGGATCATTCCCGCGGGTAAATCCACAGAGGTATTGCGCAATACCTGCGCCACCTCACTCAGCGTCAGGTCATATTCACGCAGACGGTCTTCATGCACTTCAATAGAAATTTCATAGGGGTCTACACCCCAAAGGGTGACGCTTTTTATCTCCGGTAATAGCAACAGCTCATCGCGCATCTCCTGACCCATT
>JALRJD010000243.1 GCA_023255165.1 Porticoccaceae bacterium
GTTGATGCACTCAATCCCTATTTAATCCACAAAGTTATCCACAGCTTTTGTGGGTATCTTTTTAGCTCCGACTTTGCACCCATGTGGTGCGGTCAACAAATTGTCATATTAGTTTGCTAGCGGTGCCTGAAGCGGGTCGCCATTTATCGTAAATTTGGGACTGCTCGTCGCAGCAGGGTGTTGCCACAAGGACCTGAGCCCACTTTTGAAGGATATTCTACTTGTTGCTGTTGAAGTTTATATATAGCCCCGAGAAACATCATTGACAGGCATTGGCCTGCAGACCGCCATCTTCGAGCAGACCCTTGAGGGTGGCGACATCGGCGCAATTGATCGCGGGATTGTCGTTGAGATTAATCTGTTGCAGATTGCCCAAAAACAGTAGAGGTTTGATATCGCTCAGTTGATTGTTGCTCAGGTTGACGGTTTTAAGCTTGGAAAACACTTCAATACCAGTTAGTTGGCTCACTCCGGCGTAACTGCAGTTAAGTGCCAGCAGCTGTTCAGGTTGTTTGATCTTCTTCTCTGTGATTGCCTGCTTCACGCAGCTGGCCAGCGCCTGGTCGGCAATCCGGTAACCGCTGTAGACCGTCTCCGGCGTATAAATCGGGCGCTCATTCAGGGTGACGGCATAGCGCTCACAGCCTGTGGCCAAAGCCACAAACAAAACAGCCAGAGTAATCGACAGGCGTCGTGAAAAAGACATGGAAATCTCCGGTGAAACAGTTGTTGTCAGGTGCCATGTGCGAGCTTGCATAAAAGCATCGCCGTATACACAGTGTGATCGCATTATAGGTGCCCGGCAGCACGGCTGTAACGTTATAATCAGCGCAATTGTGTATTCTTGCCATCGATTTGATCGCCAAACCTGACACGCGAGCCTTTTAGTTATGACTCAGCCTCCTTTATCTGGCTCGTCCTCTCTTTCCTTGCAGAGGCCGGTTATTCGTATAACCCACAGCTCACCCGAAACCGCGGCTCAGGCGATGGAGCTCGCGGCACAGTTATCGCTGCCACTGTATAAAGCCGGTGCGGACGATTATGACTATCTGCTTGAATACTCAGAGGCCGGGCTATCGCTGCTGCCATCGTCAGATAAGGGCTATGGCTCGATTCGCTGTGACTTTGCCGCGGGCGAGCACAATCACCGGCGCCTTCATGGCGGCGGCAATGGCCAGGCGATTGCCAAGGCGGTGGGTGTGTCGGGCAAGTTTGCTCCGCAGGTGCTCGATTTGACGGCAGGTCTGGGTGGCGATGGTTTTGTTTTGGCGTCGCTAGGCTGCACGGTGAC
The DNA here is from genome assembly GCA_023255165.1 of Porticoccaceae bacterium. Taxonomy (GTDB): domain Bacteria; phylum Pseudomonadota; class Gammaproteobacteria; order Pseudomonadales; family Porticoccaceae; genus HTCC2207. Next base: position 1,292 of record JALRJD010000243.1, read on the forward strand.
TCTGGTCGAGCGCAATGCGGTCGTACACAGCTTGCTTGCAGACGGTCTGCGGCGCGGGATTGAGGTGGGGCAGTGCGATCCGGAGCTGGCACGGATTATGGCGCGGCTGCGACTGCATCAGGCCAGTTCCAGTGATTATTTGCAGAGCGCCTGCGGCGGATTGAAAAACTTTGGCGGATTGAAAAACGTCGGCGGATTGAAAAACGTTGGCGGATTGGAAAAAGTTATTACAGGCGAGTCTGAAAGCCAACCCCAAGCCGACCAATGGCAGCCGGATGTGGTCTATATCGATCCAATGTTTCCGCTGCGCAAAAAGTCCGCCAAGGTTAAAAAAGAGATGCAGGCATTTCACGAGATTGTCGGCAGTGACAGCGATGCCGATGATCTGTTGGCCAGGGCGCTGGCCGCGGCGCAATATCGGGTGGTGGTCAAGCGGCCTGCCGGAGCAGGCTTTCTGGCCGAGACCAAGCCGAGCTATTCGCTTAAGGGTAAATCCACGCGCTACGATATCTATGCGTTAAAAAAGCTGCCGCAGTAATATTCCGTTTTAAACATGGCCCTATCGCCGGGTGAGAATCAGATAGTTACCCAGAGCCACCAGCGCAAAACCGCCAGCCGCCAACCAGGTCCATTGATAGTTCTCAAACAGGGTCGACAGAATAATCGCGACAAAAGGAATCACCAACGAGCTGTAACCGGCGCGGTTGGGGCCGATATTAATCAACAGTTTCAGATAGGCGCCAAAGGCCAGAATGGTGCCAAACACCGAGAGGTAAACCAGCGACAAGCTGTACTCCAGCGTTGAGCCATAGCTAAACTCGGCGCCGGTTACCAGGGCGATAAGGGTTAACACCAGAGTGCCGTAGAGCATCGACCAGGCATTGATTGCCCACACCGAAATGCCGGTATTGCCATTGCGCGTGGCGACAATATTGCCCAGCGAGGCGATTGCAACAGAGGTAAAAGCCAGAGCAAAACCGAGCAGAGCGCCGTCCGCTGACGAGAATGAAGCGAGCTCCGGGTAAAACAGCATGCCGATGCCAGCCAGCCCGATCACGCCGCCGAACAGGGTTGGCAGTGTTATCGGATAGTTGAGAAATAGCCGCCCATTAATAATATTAAAGAACACCAACAGCGAAAAAATCACCGCGACAATGCCGCTCGGCAGATAGACTTCAGACCAGTAGATAGTCCAGTAATTTAAGCCAAACAGCAGGCCGCCCTGGGCCAGCATATAGCGGTGGTTGTGCATGCTGAGCAGCAACGGAATGTTTTTAAAACGGCACCAGATAAACAGCAGCGCGGCACCCAGCGCCATGCGGTAGATTACCGAAACCAGCGGATCAACTTCGCCGAGCTGATAGGTGATCGCTAGCCAGGTTGAGCCCCAGATCAGAATGGTCGAGAGATACAGCGCGGTGTTGAGAGGGCCCATAGGTTGCTCGTTATTATTTTCAGGGTGTTGTCAGGGTGTTCTTAGGATAGTGCCACGCCAAAGTTTAAAGGTGCCAGTAGCTGGCAATTATGGTTTTTAAATCATAACGTCTCGTGGTCTTTTCTGGCCGGCGTGCCAACTAAACTGATAACGGTTGTTGGAAGGAGCTCAGAAATGCCGTCAAACCGATGGCGCCGACAAATTACCCGATTCGCTGTTTTAAAGCTAACTTAAATTCCGTTTAAATTTCCTGGTCTGGGCTAGTGCTGGTTCCAGCTTTGCTCCGTGGCACTGAGTGCGCCACTATTGTTGCTATCCCAGCCTTTTGTGAAGGTATTGGTAATCTCTAAAAAACCATCTCCAGCCTGGCTGTTTTTGGGGGTCGCGCGGAGCCTGTAGGTTGATGTTGTCGCTGCTTGAATGGATATGTCGTAGTATTTGCCGCCACCGTCCCGCGGAGACTCTTGCAACTCAGCGGGAAGAACTGTAGCCACGCCCCCGGTGTCCTGATCATATCGGTTGTTTTCGGTGTAAAAGCGCTCCATAAATTGGGCCGCTTCCATCAACACCGCTTGCGCATCCGCGCGTCGTGCCTGTGTTACCTGATTGATGTAGCTGGGGTAGGCGATGGATGCGAGTATGGCGACAATAACCACCACTATCATCAACTCGATCAGACTGAATCCCTTTCCCCGGGCAATGCGTTTTTTACTTATGACGAGTTTCCTTTGAGTTTTTCGCATGTCACTCAAGCTCAATTAGTTTGATGGCTTTGCTGTTAATTTCTTTGTCAAAATATAACCGGATAGTGTCGCCCACCTTTAGGGCGGAAAGGGGGACGGGTTTGTTTTTTGCGTTGTAAACAGGTGTATTAAATGGCACAGAGAACTCCCTGTCACTGGCAACAAAAAGGCGCTTTCCAGGATCGACATAACTGATTGTCACTCGATGTTTTTGCCAGTCCGGATGGATTGGTATGTCTGCCTTCGCCGAAATTGACGCCAGCAGTACTATAAATCCAGATATGACGACATTAAAAATATTACCTTTCATCCGCATCTCCTGTGTTAGCGAATTTCTCGCCATGGCGTGTGGCGATTGCGACCAGAATCCTCGAGTATCGATTCCAGGTTTCCTTTTGATGTGGTGACATATTTAGATTCGGTGCGGCCATCAGGATGGTTGACAATGCCTGGCCGTGAGAGGATGCCGGCATTGGTGCGTTGAACACCGGAGCCGTGAACAAAGTCATCGACACCATCGCCGTCAATATCACCGATGTTAATCATATCGGCATTGTTAAATTGACGATCTTTATTAAAGTCGAATACAGACTCGTCCAGGCGCCCACCATCGGCTGCGTCCACTTCCATCAGCCAGCTACTGCCTTCTCCGGCACAGGGATCGCTGGCTGGCGTCAAAGTAACAAAAATAACCCTGCCATCACGCAGAGTGGGCGCCTGTTGAATACGTTCTCCCGATTCGGGAAGGTCGATATACCAACCCAGTTTCTCACTGGCTGTAATCGGGTTAGTGCCGTCATCCCATTCAATTGCGTTATCAGAAACCACTCTGGCGAGCAGGTCGGTGGAGGCAGTGGTATGCGTTGTTATTGTTTGCTCAAGTAATCTGGACCGATTGAAGCCGTTGGTATTGTTGCTGTTGCGATCCCAGATTGCATAAAAAGTTTGCTGACTGCTGTCGATCAAATCGCTTTTACCTAAATACTGGCCGGTCCCGAAATAAACCATATAGCCATCCGAAGTAGGGTGGCTTTTAACTTTCAGATCGGATGTGATCGGCTGTGCCTCGCCGGCTATTTCGGCAACAAACAACGGTTGCGGATTGCTTGCGGAACCATAATCACTTGCCCAGGTGTTGCTGTTACTGCTGGAGAGGTCGAAAGCCCAGATGTTGCCAAACAAGTCAGCCGCATAGAGACGGTCAACAATAAAATCACCGTTCTCATCGACTGCACTGGTGCCTATGATTCCGTTGGGTCGCGACAGCCCCTTGGGATCATCTGCGGAGCCAATTTTGGTGTCGAGCTTTTTAATCAGGCTGCCATCTTCAGCATCGAGAATAAACACGACAGCATTTCCCGTGCTGCTGGCATTGCCGTCGGCTTCGGTCGAGTTGATTCCGTTGCCAACGATGACACCCCATCTGCCGTTGGCAAGACGCACCAGTGATGGTCGGGAAAAACTGTAGCCCAGATCTGCATCATCCTGGTCGGTAAATTCCCAGCGCGCGATCGAGGCCGCATTGGTTTCT
>JALRJD010000245.1 GCA_023255165.1 Porticoccaceae bacterium
CATCTCTTCGTCGAGGTATTTAAAGCTCAGCATATAGGTCAGCTCGTCGAGCACCACCAAATGGTAGCTGTCGTCGGCAAGCATTTTTGCCGCAACGGCCCAACTGGTTTCCGCCGCGGCAATATCGCCTGCGCGATCCTGGGTGTCCCAGGTAAAGCCGGTGCCCATCTGTTGAAAGGTCACCTGCGGGCACTGGTCGCGCACATAGAGTTCCTCACCGGAAAGCTGTGCGCCCTTGATAAACTGCACCACTCCAACCTTGTAACCGTAACCGAGGGCACGCATCACCATGCCAAAGGCGGAGCTGGATTTGCCCTTGCCATTGCCGGTGAGCAGTATCGAAACACCGCGCTCGGTGTTAGCGGCGGCAATTGAGGCGTCGACATTTTCCTTGAGTTTCTCCATCTTCTTTTGATGGGATTGCTGTTTTTTATCCTGATTATCACTCATGGTATTTCACTCTTTAAGATTCGGTTTCAAACAACAGATCGGCATAGACAAAGCCATCGCGGGTGACCACTTCGCCCGAGGTTATCGCAATCGGCGCACTAAACATAGGGCCGTCCCAGGCGAAGGTGTGAAACTCGCCATTTTCACCACAGGGGTCTACGGTTTGCGGCAGCGAGTCGAGCAAGGTTTGGTCGAAGTCATGACCGGCAAAATGCGGCTCCATCACGCGCGGGTCCAGGCAAGTGATGCGCGCTTTTAAACCGCCGGCAATCATTTCCCGTGACAATTCGGCGGTGGGAATCGCCCATAATGGAAACAACAGCTCGATGCCGGTTCCCTGCATCTGGGTTTCGCGATAGCTGCGAATATCCTCAAGAAACAGATCACCAAAGGCAATTGCGTCCATGCGAAACTGCTCTTTGGCGTCCTCCAGCCCTCTACCCATAATGTCCTGATACTGCTCGTTGGAACAGGGCCATGGCAACGCAATTTCAAGCAGTGGCAAATTCGCCGCCTGGGCCTGACGGCGAACCAGTTGCTGGCGCACGCCGTGAATGGCTGAGCGATTAAACTCGGCGTTAAAAGTGGTGAGCAAGCCCACCACCTCAACAGTTGGATCCTGCTGCAGCTGATACAGCGTCCAGGCCGAATCTTTGCCGCTGCTCCACGACAGCACGACGCGTTTGACCGGGCTCCCGGTTGCGGCAGTCATTTACAGACTCAGGCGCAGGCCAAGGCTGGCGCCTCTACCCAATGTCCGATAGCCGTAAACCTCTTCGTACTCTTCATCGAGCAGGTTCTCCAGCCGCAAGTAGATGCCAAGCTTCTCGGTGGCCTGGTAGTTGGCATTAACATTGATCAGAGTGTAGTCAGCCAAAGTGACTGTCTGAGCCGGTGTCGGCCAGGGTGGGAAAAATGTATCGGTCTGCGAGCCGCTGTACTGGGCATTGGCATTAATCTTCAACTCGTCCATTACCTGCCAGGCCAGATTCAGGCTGGCGGTGTGGCGCGGGCGTCGGATCTCGTCGATAAAACCACCGGCGCCATCCGATTCAACTGAATCGGTATAGGTATAAGCCGCATTTATCGACAGCCTGTCGCTCAAGACTGCCGTCGCGATGAGTTCAACACCCTGACGCTGACTGGCGCCCTGCTTATTGTCAGCGGTGTAGGCATAGGTCACCGGATCCAGCACAAAACCATCAATTTCACCTTCCAGATCGGCATCAAACAAGGTTGCCGACAGCATCAGATCGCCGTCGAGCAGCTGTTGATCAATACCCAGCTCCCAGCTGGTGGACTCTTCCGGCTCAAGGATAGGGTTGCCCAAAAAGTTGGTGTAGAAACCAAAGCGCTCGGCAAAGGTAGGGTTTTTAATCGCGGTGCCATAGGCGCTGCGCAGTCTGGTGTTCTCGGCGAGCTGATAAACTGCCTCGGCACGGTAGGTGGTCGCGCTCTCAAATTCCGAGTTATCGTCATAGCGCGCGCTGGCTGCCAGGCTCAAATTGTCGGTAACCTCGGTGCGATACTCGAGAGCAACGCTGTCGGTATTGCGCTCGCGATCCTGATTGGGATCGTAGATGCCGCCAGAACCGTAATCCAGAATTGGCCCACGCTGCTGAAAGTCTTCCTCTTCGCGCTCGAGCAACAGCGACAAACGTTGGCTGGAGTCATCCCAAAACAGCGAGCCAATATATTGATATTGATCTTTGGTTGAGGCGGTCGACACGCCCAAATTGCCATCGGCAAAATTTTCATTGTCATTTTTGGATTGAGCGATCACCAGACTGTGCTGAAAATTACCGGAGGCGGAAATATAGTCACCCTTCAAACGCATGGTGGTATTGCGAAACTCGGAAACCAGATCCTGATCTTCGATAAAACCATCAAAATCATTGTCGGCATCAAACTCATTCATGCCCTCGGACTGACGTGCAGCAAAAGAGAGCCGCAGCTCTTCGCTGACATCCCAGCCGGCCTTGAGGTTGACGCTGGTGTTTCGGTAGCCATCTTTTTCGCTGCCGCTGCGGGAAATATTGTCGCCGTCGGTCTCGAGATGGGTTGCGCCGAGGCGGATATCAAAGTCGCCCTGCTTTGAGCCCACGCTGATACCGCTGTGACGAGTGGCAAAGTTGCCGGCCTCGGTAAAGGCGCTGGCGGTAACCGGCACATCGGCGCTGCGGGTGATAATGTTGATCACACCAGACATGGCATCGCTACCGCGCATTGAGCTCTGTGGTCCGCGGATCACTTCGATGCGCTCAATCTCGTCGGCACTCAAGTTACCCCAGTTAACTTCGTCACTCTGAGATGGGTCATTGGCTTCAACACCATCAATCAATACCAGCAGATGGTTGGCTTCGGCGCCGCGAACACGTATCTGTGTGGCGGAACCCTGCACGCCACTGCGGCTGACCGCCAGCCCCGGAACATCGCGTAACAGGTCGCTGACGCTGAGTGCCGCACGGTTGGCAAGTTGCTCGCTGTCGATAACGGTAATCGCATTGGCGGATTGATCTGCCGGAATTGGCAGCAGCGAGGCACTGACCAGCACCTCTTCAATTTCATCCGTCTGAGCGGAAACAGGCAGTGCGTACAGCGCACCGGAAATCAGGGAAATGGCTAGTGTCGGCACTGAAAATTGTGCTGATAAATGTTTACAAAAAGGGAATTGAATTTTCATTTTAAAGGTCTCTTGCACTCACACCCGAGTGACTAAAAGTTGAAATTACGAGGGCGTGCAAGGAAACCGACAGAGACTGTCAATCAGCACAAGACCGCACCCCGCGGTTTGTCTGCGTTGTGACAGGCCGGTCTCCGGACTCATAAGTGAGCGCCTTATCAGCTACTCTGTTTGGCGCCTTCCCATGCAGTTGCACAGTGGCTTGTTGCCAAACATTCTTATTTACCGTTGCGGGGGCAGTGTTGGGATAGCTCGTTTGCCGATTCCTGGCAGAGCGCACCAACTTCCCGTTTCACTCTTTTGGTCACCATCAGAGCTGACCAAAAAGAGAACCTGTTACAGAAGCAAGAGCGGGCAATCTAATCTCTTAACCCATTTAAGTCAAACCCAATCTGAGCCAAGCCCAATCTGAGCCAAATCTTATTTGCCCGCCCGGCTATTTATTCGGGCGCCGCTTGCGTGCTAATCTTCGCGCTCCAAAAATAAGGCAGATCAACCATGCTAGCAGTACTGATTAAACGGGTTTTGGCTCCCGGAATGGAGAGCACCTACGAAGAGTTTTCACGGAAAATTATTCAGGCGGCGGTGCCGGCCAAAGGTTTTATTTCCAGCAAGTCGTTTAAAGATATCGAAAATCCGGGTATTCGTTACACCTTGATTCAGATGGAAACCCTCGCCGACTGGCAGGCCTGGCAGAGCTCTTCGGAACGCAAAACGGCGCTGAGACAGATCGAGCCATTGTTGCGCGAGCCGGAAACAGTTTCGATTTTAACCACTGCCTAACCGGGTTTGCCCTTATAACCGTTGCTTTGACCGGCGTTTATATCAGAGCGCATCCAGCGCCTCGGTGACCTTGCGCACACCAATCACCTTCATGCCTTTAATAGGCTGCTTGGGCACATTGCCCATCGGCACAATGGCGCGGGTAAAACCGTGTTTGGCCGCCTCGCGCAATCGCTCCTGACCATTGGCCACCGGGCGAATCTCGCCCGCCAGCCCAACCTCGCCAAAGACCACCAGATCCTGGGGCAGCGACTGATCGCGGAAGCTGGAAATCACCGCCAAAATCAGTGCCAGATCGGCGCTGGTTTCCAGCACCTTGACCCCGCCGACCACATTGACGAAGACATCCTGATCGCCAACCATAATGCCGCCATGGCGATGCAGCACCGCCAGCAACATCGATAGCCGATTGTGATCAAGGCCTACCGTCACCCGCCGCGGATTGCCAAGATGGCTGTCATCGACCAGCGCCTGCAACTCAACCAGCAGCGGTCGGGTGCCCTCCCAGACAATCATCACAACACTGCCGGATGACACCTCGTCACCGCGCTGTAAAAAAATTGCCGAGGGGTTTGGCACCTCGCGCAGACCTTTGTCGGTCATGGCGAACACGCCCAGCTCATTGACCGCGCCAAAGCGATTTTTGTGGCTGCGCAGGGTGCGAAAATGGTTGTCGCTGGAACCCTCCAGCATCAGCGAGCAGTCGATCATATGTTCAAGTACTTTGGGGCCTGCCAGCGAACCATCTTTGGTGACGTGGCCAACCAGGATCAATACCGTGCCGGTCTGCTTGGCAAAGCGCACCAGCATTGCGGCACTCTCGCGCACCTGGGAAACGCTGCCCGGCGCCGAGGCCACTTCTTCTATATGCATCACCTGAATCGAATCGACCACCAGAATTTTCGGTCGCTTCTGCTCGGCAATGGCACACACGGTTTCCACCGAAGTCTCGGCCATAATCTCCAGCTTGTCGGTGGGCAGTCCCAAACGATTGGCGCGCATGGCAATCTGTTGCGGCGACTCTTCGCCGGTGACATAGAGCGACGAATGATTTTCCGCCAGCTTGCACAGGGTTTGCAGCAGCACCGTACTCTTGCCCGCACCAGGCTCACCGCCGAGCAAGACACAGGAACCGGGTACCAGGCCGCCGCCGAGCACTAGATCCAGCTCACCAGTGCCGGTACTGATGCGCGGGATCTCGTCCAGAGCAATATCCGCCAGGGTTTTCACCGCACCATCCACAGCGCCGGCAAATCCTGGGCGCAGCACCTTGCCGCCGCGGGCGGGGGCACTCAGACGAATTTCTGACAATGTGTTCCAGGCATTGCACTCGGTGCACTGACCCTGCCATTTGCGATAGTCGGCACCGCAGTCATTGCAGACATAGGCTGATTTGGTTTTGGTGGCCACGTAAACTCTCCTGAAGGCGGTTGTCGGTTTTTAGCTTATTTAATCTTATTACTGTTGTTATGTACAGTAATGACGCTATTCTCAATCCACACTGTGGCGGCTAAGATGCAGCTTCGGAAATAAATACAACAGAGAGCATTATGCCCAACAACACCAGTGACTCCGATTTTAAAATACGTGCGGCAACCAAACAGGACTGCGCGACTATTTTGCACTTTATCACCCTGCTGGCGGAGTATGAGAAGCTCGCCCACGAGGTGGTTGCGGATACAGACAAACTGGCGGCGACATTGTTTGGCGACAAACCCAGCGCCGAAGTGGTGATTGCCGAATACCAGGATCAAGCAGTCGGTTTTGCGCTCTATTTCACCAACTACTCGACCTTTCTCGCTCAGCCCGGTATCTATCTCGAGGATCTGTTTGTTGAAACCAGTATGCGTGGCAAAGGATTTGGCAAAGCGCTTTTAACCCATCTGGCCAAACTGGCGGTGGCGCGACATTGCGGTCGTCTCGAATGGTCGGTGCTCGACTGGAACCAACCGGCAATCGATTTTTATCGTTCACTGGGCGCGGAACCAATGGACGGTTGGACAGTTAATCGTCTTACCGGTGCTGCGCTAACAAATCTGGCGGCAGCATAGAGCCTGAAATCTAAAACCTGAAATCTAAAACCTGAAAGCAAAGGAGCGCATCCATGGATCAATCTCAACTGGCTGGCAAACGTATTTTAGTGACTCAGGCCGACACCTTTATGGGCCCAACCCTGTGTGAAGTGTTCAGTGAAATGGGCGCAGACATTATCGCCGACAATAATCTGCTAACCGATCCCGAACTGCCTGCGCAGATTATTCAGCGCGCCGGACAGATTGATGCGCTGGTAATTAATCTGGCCGTGCCGGCACCCTTCACCAGAGGAGAACTGGTCGATGACAGCGAATGGTCAGCTACCTTTCAAGCCATGGTCGATCCATTGCCACGACTGTGCCGCGCCGTGCTGCCGCAGATGATCGAACGCCAATCGGGAAAGATTCTGGTAATGGGCAGCGCCTCCGCCCTGCGTGGAATGAAACGCGCCTCCACCTACAGCGCCGCCCGCGGCGCCCAACTCGCCTACGTTCAGGCAATGGGAGTGGAGATGGCTGCGCAGGGCATTCAGATCAATGCCATCGCACAAAACTTTGTCGACAACCCAACCTACTTCCCTGAGCAAACCAAAGCCAACCCGGCCTTTCAAGAGCGTCTAAAGCGCGAAGTGCCACTGGGTCGACTGGTCTCAATGCGCGAGGATGCGCAGTTTGCCGCCTATCTGTGCAGCGATGCCGCGGATTGCTTTGTCGGGCAGGTTTTTCCGGTAAGCGGCGGATGGGTGGTTTAAGGTTCATATCCCCCGAGAGAAATGCAGGCAATCCGAATAATTATAAGCATTGCTAATATTTCGATTATTTCGTATATTTCGTTTAAAAGCGCTTTTCCACTAACTGATTGAATTAGCTGTAAACGATTTAGCGAGGAATAAATTGTGGGCCTACACGACATTTCACTACCAAATGAAGAAGAAGTTGGTATTGCGAGAGATAGCGCATCAGCATTGTCTGAGTTGTTATCAAAAATGCCAGCCTCCGATCGCGCCAGCGTAAAACTTGATGGCACCAACATTATTTTGCCGCGCCACGCGATAGAGTTGCTCCGTGACATTCTCTCGGACATGGCTCAGGGCAATGCAGTCACCATAGTCCCTCTTCATGCGGAGATGACCACGCAGCAGGCTGCCGATTTTCTCAATGTGTCGCGGCCGTTTTTGGTGAAACTTCTGGAAAGTTCTACCATCCCCTTTATGAAGGTCGGCACCCACCGCAGGGTTAAATTTCAGGATCTGGTTGAATACAAAGGAAAAATGCAACGGCAATCCAGTCGTGCTATCGACGAACTTGTTGCCTCCGCGCAGAAGAACAATATGGGTTATTAATGGTCTTTGCTGTTATCTACGATGCCTGCGTTTTATACCCGGCACCGCTCAGGGATGTTTTGATAGAAACTGCAGCTTCCGGTCTGGTCGCTGCCAAGTGGAGTAGAGAGATTGAAGCGGAGTGGATAAGAAATCTGCACAAAAACCGCCCTGACCTACCCCTAAAATTGCTCCACCGAACTGCGGACCTGATGATTCAAGCTGTCCCTGATTGTCTGATCGAGCATTACACACCACTGATCAAGGGACTCGCTTTACCCGATAAGAACGATCGCCACGTACTCGCCGCAGCAATAAAAGCCAACGCACAAGTTATTAAAAGTTGTATTCCTGCTATTCTTGATCCATGGAAGTTAGTCGGGTACGATATTGACTTTATTCTT
>JALRJD010000266.1 GCA_023255165.1 Porticoccaceae bacterium
AGCTTTGAGCGCGATGATAGCAGTGGTTCCAGAGTTGCCGTTGAAGAAATTACTAAACAGACGGCATCAATGCTGGAGGATGCTGTCTCTGTTCTCAGTAATCTGAAAGTTAACACCGCGCAGATGAAAGCCAATCTTGAAAAGACCCGAGGGCTGATTATGACCCAGCGTCTGACCTTCGCATTGGCCGACAAAATTGGCAAGACCACAGCGAATGCCAGAATGCACGAACTCGCTGTTTTGGCACTGAGTAACAATATCACTCTGCGCGAGGCGATTGAGCTCTCCCCCGATATCGCTGAGCATTTCAGCAAACAAAAGCTGGACGAATTATTGGATGCAACGACTTATCTGGGTTTGGCAGTCGAGCAGGTAGAGGCTGTCATCGCTTATTGCCGGGAACAGCAACAGGCAGAGCGGCAGTTGCCAAATTTACAGGAATAACGCGGCGAAAAATCAGCCAAATACAATCGGTGTCAGCCATATGGCGAGCATCGTCAGTAAACACATACCCGCCAGGTTAAGCAGCACTCCTGCCTTGACCATATCGGGAATCGTCAACATTCCCGAGGAATATACAATCGCGTTGGGGGGTGTTGAGACGGGCAACATAAAGGCACAACTTGCCGCAAGCGTGACAGGGATACAAATAATCAAAGGGGGAATGCCTGACTGAATGGCAATTGCAGCCACGACCGGCAGAAAGGTCGCCGTTGTTGCCAGGTTGCTGGTTAATTCCGTGAGAAAAATGACAAGCCCTGTAGCAGCAACAATCACAAATATCACACCCATTGATGAAACAGGGGAGAGCGATTCTCCGAGCCACAAGGCCAGGCCAGACTTTGCAAAGGCAGATGCCAGACTAAGACCGCCACCAAATAAAATAAGTACACCCCACGGCAATCCGACTATATCTTGCCATGTCATCAGCTGAGGTTGATGGCGATCTCCACTGGGGATCAAAAACAAAACTAATGCTCCAGCCATGGCTATCCCGGTGTCTGACAGTCCCTCGATAGGTAACCATCCGCTGATAGGGCGTCGCAGTATCCAGGCACTAATAACCAGAGCAAAGATGATAGCGACTCTCTTTTCAGGCACGGAAACAGGGCCCATATCCTCTTTCATCTGAGCCAGATAGTTGCGCACGGTGTCACTTTCCGGCATCTCAACGTTAAAGGCTATTCTGGTAAGTAAAACCCATGCCAGTGGAAGCATAATGATGCTTACCGGGAGGCCTACCATCATCCAACGTACAAAACTGATCTCGATGCCGTAGTTCTCGCTCAGGAATGCAGCCAAAAGTGCGTTAGGAGGTGTACCAACCAGCGTAGCCAGACCACCGATAGTTGCAGCAAAAGCCAACCCGAGCAGCATGGCTATCTGAAAATCTCTGCCCTGGCGCGCGCTAAGCCCGTCTACATTGTCGACAATAACCTTGGCCACAGACATAGCGATTGGCATTAGCATCATGGTGGTTGAGGTGTTGGTCATCCACATCGACAGTAGTG
>JALRJD010000284.1 GCA_023255165.1 Porticoccaceae bacterium
TTTCCGACACACCACAGGCCTTGAGCACACTCATTTCATTTTGCACATAGAGGCGACCAAAAGAGAGAAGCACCGCGAGGAAAAAAGCCAGCGGCAAGGTCAACTCGAGAAACCCGGGAATGCGGTAGCCGATCATGGCGAAAATGGTGTTTGAATCCATATCACCCGCCACCGCCTTGGCCAGATATTTAACAAATCGGCCGCTCATCAACACCAGCAACAGGATCACGCAAACCGCCAGAGTGGCAGACAGAATTTCGCGGCAGAGGTAACGAAAAATAATCACGGGGTGGGCTTATATCCCTTGGGTGTGGTGGCGCAAGATGGTATTGTTTCGCACCGTCTCACATTCAAAAATCGGCAAAGTTAAGGATCAAACAACCATGGATTTTAATGCATCTTCGGCACAGCTGTTAAACATAAAAGCGGATTCTCTCATTCTCCCGACCGGCCCACAACTAAAAGACAGTGCCGCGGCACTGGACAAGTCTCTGGACGGTGCGATCTCCTCGCTGATCAAGGCGGGTGACTTCAGCGGCAAGAGTGCCGAAACTTTGGTGATGCATATTCCCGGCCCCAGCGGCAAGCGCATTATTCTGCTTGGCACCGAAGGGGCAACCACCACGCAACAGCAGATTAAAGTGATTGAAGCCGGCGCCACGGCACTGCTAAAAACCCCCAGTGCAAGAGCGGTCTGGGTTGGTGAAGGGCTGTCGGACGACGCCGAATGGCAGGCCGGAATTGTCGCTCGCAGCGTGCAAACCGCCAGCTACAACTACAACCATGTGCCCAAGATCAGCAAAAAGCCGAGCGCGATTAAATTAAAAACAGTCACCTATTGGGTGGCCGGTAAAGCCGACGCCAGCGTAGCCAAAAAAGGGCTCGGCTACGGGGCCGCGGTTGGCAATGGCATGAATGCCGCCAGACAACTGGGCAACCTGCCAGCCAATATCTGCACCCCCGGCTATCTCGCCGATCAGGCCAAGGCGCTTGCTAAAGGTCAGCCAAAAGGCCAGGCCAAAGTGACCACCACTGTGCTCAGCGAAGCGCAGATGAAAAAGCTCAATATGGGTTCACTGCTCTCGGTGAGTGCAGGCTCCGATCAGCCCGGCCATTTAATTGTGATCAACTACAAAGGTGCCAAAGCCAGCAGCAAACCGGTGGTACTGGTCGGCAAGGCGGTCACCTTTGATACCGGCGGCATCAGCCTCAAGCCAGGCGCTGGCATGGACGAAATGAAATACGATATGTGTGGCGGCGCATCGGTGATCGGCGTGATCAATGCACTTATCGAAACCCAGATGCCAATCAATGTGGTCGGCATTATTCCCGCCGTTGAAAATATGCCCAACGGTCAAGCCACCAAGCCCGGCGATGTAGTCACCAGCATGTCTGGCCAGACCATTGAAATTTTAAACACCGATGCCGAAGGCCGTCTGATTCTCTGCGACGCCCTCACCTACGCTGGACGCTTCAAGCCCGACACCGTGATTGATATCGCTACCCTCACCGGCGCGGTTATCGGCGCACTGGGTAAGGTTACCGCCGGCATGCTCTCCAATGACGATGAACTCGCCGAGCAACTGTTGAGCAGCGGCACACGCAGTGGCGATCGCGCCTGGCGCCTGCCTTTGTGGGAAGAATACGACGAGCTACTGAAAAGCAACTTTGCCGATATGGCCAACATCGGTGGCCCACAGGCGGGCACCATCACCGCCGCCTGCTTCCTGGCACGCTTCACCGAGAAATATAAATGGGCACACCTGGATGTCGCTGGCACTGCCTGGGTATCGGGCGCAGCCAAAGGCGCAACCGGGCGACCAGTGCCAATCCTGATGGAATATCTGCGCAGCAAAGCGAAGTAATCGGCCATGACCAGTGTCTCGTTCTATAAGTTGTCGGGCGACCTGCAGGTCGCTCTGGCACTGGTCTGCCAACTGACGCAAAAAGCACTTAACGCCAAACAACAGGTGTTGTGCCTGGTGGCCGATAATGAAACCGCCGAACAACTCAACAAAATGCTCTGGGACTTTCAGGCCAGCGCCTTTGTACCCCACGGGCTTGGTGCCGACCAGCAACCCATCGCCATCAGCGCGGACAGCGATCCCGGCGAACATCACGACATATTGATCAACCTGCAGGTCGAAATTCCGACCTGGTTCAGCCGCTTTGAACGGGTGATGGAAATTATTTATCCGCAGCCGGATTACGAGCAGGCCAAGCGCGACAACTTCAAGTTTTACAAGGAGCGCGGCTATCCATTAAGCTTCCACGACCTGACCGATAAATTTAAACCCTGATGACCGATAAGTTCAAAACCAACAGTGGCCATTCTGAAACCGCCTCAGATGCGCTTCCCGACCTCGAAAAACTGCTCGACGATCTCTACTCTCTGCAAGACAACCTGCTCACCAGCACCAACCAGCCGAGCGATTCAGTCTTGCCAGACAGCCTCACTGAAGACGACATACATAATCTGGAAATACCGATTCTTAATGACGTGGTGGATGTCGAAATCGACGACGAACGCAAACTTTTGGAACAGTTTAATCAGGCGCAGCAACATCTGTTTGAAAAACCTTCAGTGCAACAACCTGCCACCGACCAACAGATTAATGCCATCGTTAACAAACTGGTAACCAAAATGCGCCCACGCATCGACCAGCTGTTGCGCGACAAAATCCGCAGCCTGGTGGTCGAGCGCTTTAATCGACAAAAATAATCTCCACGGCATGCAGTTGTGCCGCCTCAGCGCTAGCGGCAGACGTCGCCAGCACCTATAATCCGAAGCTACAAAAATCACCCTCCAAAACAGATAACCGAGCCCGCTAATGGAAAAAACATTCCACCCCCAAGAGATTGAAAGCAAATGGTACAAAACCTGGGAGCAGCGCGGTTACTTCACCCCCAGCGGCAAGGGTGATTCCTTTAGCATTGTGATTCCGCCACCGAATGTCACCGGCAGCCTGCATATCGGCCACGCCCTGCAGCACGGCATTATGGATGCACTGATTCGCTACCAGCGTATGAAGGGCAAAAACACGCTCTGGCAAGTGGGCACAGACCACGCCGGTATCGCCACGCAGATGGTCGTTGAGCGCAAGCTGGCCAACGAAGGTCAGCCCGATCGCGAAGAGCTTGGCCGAGAAAAATTTATTGAAAAAATCTGGGAGTGGAA
>JALRJD010000007.1 GCA_023255165.1 Porticoccaceae bacterium
CCCAGTGCGCTTGTGAAACCGCACTTCTTACATTATTATAGAAATTGGTTGATGGAATCATCTCAACCTCCAATTTTATTGGTTTTTTCATTGTTAATTTATTGGTTTTATTGGGTTTCCCCATGTGAGAGTAGGTCATCGCCAGGCTTCTAAAAAAGAAAACCCCAGTCACAGTGTGACTGGGGTTTTGTTTTTTTGGATGCGTTGATTTTCAGTCACTACTTTCGGGTCCATGTGACAACCTTCTGTTCCAGCGGAGCGAAGGTTGGACGCCCGAATGGGCGCCCGCTGGGTGGCAAGCAGCGCTTGCCGTCAGATTGGTCATCGCCGTACCCGCTGGTTGAGCCGTGCACTTATTTTTTTCAGGCTTCTAACAAGAAAACCCCAGTCACCGCGTGACTGGGGTTTTTTATTTTCGGCAATACCAGAATAATACTGTAAGCTTCATCACCTTACACAACCGCCGGAGCTTACATCTCTTAATGGACCTTTTACTTTATCTGGGCCTCGGTGCCGTCGCCGGATTGATTAGCGGTCTTTTTGGGGTCGGCGGTGGCGTCGTGATCGTGCCAATCCTCATCTTTACCTTTGATGCGCAGGGAATGTCCGCGGACGTCGCAACCCATATGGCCATTGGCACCTCTCTTGCAACAATTCTGGTTACCTCGCTTTCCTCTATTTATACGCACCATCAAAAAGGCTCGGTGCGCTGGGATCTTGTCAGCCGCATGACCCCGGGAATAGTTGTTGGCGCGGTGCTTGGCGGCCTGTTCGCCCTCTCTTTGCGAGGGCCATTGCTACAGTCATTATTCGGCGGGTTTCTCTCGCTTATCGCCCTGCAGCTATTGTTTTACAGGCCGGCAGTGCAGGACCGGCCGCTTCCTTCGATGGCAGTGATGAATGTTGCCGGAACAGCCATAGGCGGTCTCTCCGCGCTTTTGGGCATTGGCGGTGGTGCCCTGACGGCTCCCCTGCTTACTTTTTACGGGGTGAAGATTCACCATGCGGTTGGCTCCGCCGCGGCTTGCGGCTTTCCTATTGCACTGGCGGCAGGACTTTTTTATAGCGCCTCCGGTTCTACCGGCGCAGGCTTGCCGGCCCATACGCTGGGCTATATCTATCTGCCCGCCTGGCTCGGCATTGTTGTTGTGAGCATGCCCTGCGCTCGAATTGGCGCGCTGTTGGCTCATCGCGCCAACGCAGCGCTGTTAAAAAAACTCTTTGGCATTGTGCTGTTACTGCTCGGGACGCGTTTTGTCTGGGCTAACCTTACCCATTAACCTAACAGGCGGTTGTCGTGTCTGATATTCAAGCAAATCTTCTATCGATTCTGAAAGATGGCGGCTTTCATTCCGGCGAAAGCCTCGGCGAGCAGTTGGGATGCAGTCGCACAGCGGTGTGGAAGCATCTGCAAAAACTCGAGAGGCTGGGGCTGGATATTGAATCAATCAAAGGTACAGGCTATCGGATTGTCGGCGGTCTCGAACTGTTGGATGCTGATCGGATCAATGGGGCGCTGGCAGCTCCCGTCGCCGCGAATATATCAACCCTGGAAATTTTTCAGACCATCGACTCAACCAACAAATACGCTCGCGAGAAAGCGGAAAAGGTTCCAGCATCTGGAACGGTTGTTCTGGCCGAGCAGCAAAGCGCCGGCCGCGGGCGCCGGGGAAAAAGCTGGATCAGTCCCTTCGCGGCCAATATCTACCTCTCGATTGTCTGGGATTTTGAGCGCGGCGCGCAAGCGCTACAGGGTTTGAGCCTGGCCGTCGGGGTCGCCGTAAAGCGCGCCCTGACAACATCAGGTGTCAGCTCGGTTCAGTTGAAGTGGCCCAATGATGTCTATGTGAGGCAGAAAAAACTCGGTGGAATACTGCTGGAAATGATAGGTGATCCCGTCGGTCAGTGTAGTGTCATTGTTGGTGTTGGTCTCAACGTGTCGATGCCGGCAAAATCCGGCGCTGATATCGAGCAGGACTGGACGGATGTCACCACTGAGCTTCTGCACTCAACTGCCGATATCCAACCTCTGAGAAATCAACTTGCCGCCGGTTTAATATCAGAAATAGTGCAGCTATTAACTGATTTTGAATCCCGGGGCTTTGAGGCCTACCGCGACGAATGGCAGGCTGCCGACGCATTTTTTGGTCAAAGCGCCGTTATCAGTACTCCCAGACAGTCTATTGTTGGCATAGTAAGAGGTGTGGATAGCAATGGCGCACTGCGACTTGAACTGGAAGACGGCAGGATAGAGAGTTTTATCGGCGGAGAACTGAGTTTGAGGTTAGCTACATGAAACTACAGCTTGACGCGGGTAATACGCGCATCAAGTGGCGCGTGACAGATAATGGAAAGATCGTCGCATCAGGCCATCAGCTCACCCGCACGATGCTAAACGGAGAGCCCCTTGAGTTACCCGCGGTCACGGAGTTGGAGTCTGCCCAGCTAAGTAATGTGGCCGGCGCCGCCGTAGAGGCACATCTGTTGGCACAGCTGCGCGCGCAGTTTGCTATCGATCTGCAGGTGGCCGTGGTCAGTCAGCGGGTCGGCCTCGTTAGCTGTGGTTACCAAAACCCCGAGACGCTCGGCATAGATCGTTGGCTGGCGCTTCTGGCTGCGTTCCACAAGCACCCCGCCGCCTTGGTGGTGGTTAATGCCGGCAGTGCCGTCACAGTAGATATTGTTGATGCGAATGGCGTTCACCAGGGAGGCTACATAGTGCCGGGCATGCGCCTAATGCAGGAGGCGCTGTGGAGGGGAACCGATCGTGTGAAGGTCGATCAGCTTACGCCGGAAGAGTTCCATACTGCCGGCGTTACCACCGAGCAGGCTGTTGGCCGGGGCTGTCAGCTAATGGTGTTGGCCTTGATCGAGCGCCTGCTTTATGAGCAGAGCCTCGACAAGCGCGCCGAGTTGATTATAGCTGGTGGCGATGGAGAGCTGCTCAACCGCCAGCTATCAGTAACAGGCCAATACCATCCAGACCTGGTTCTCGATGGTCTCTCTGTTGAAGGTGTGAGTTTCAGGGCCGGTGTGGGCAAATGAAAATGCTGATTAGTCTGGTTGTGTTGATCAACCTGCTCGGCTTTCTGATGTTGACCAATATTCCTGATCGATCAGCCGCCGTCGATAATTCTGTTGACCAAAACCGCTTCAGGGATCAGAACAGCCTGCTATTGCTCTCTGAGCTTTCTGCGCAAGAATTATTGGCCTTGCTTGAGAAGCAGAAGTCTGACTATAAAACCGAACAAGAGCCTGATTCAGAAAGTGATAGCGGCAGTCTGGATAGCCTCGAAAGCTCGGATTTAGAGCAGTGTGAAGTGGTCGGACCATTTGTTGATCGTAACGAAGCAACTGCCGCGCTCGGGGTTTTGCTACCTGAGGTCAGCGCTATGGACAAGCTTATTATCTCCTCTCGGGCCTCCGAGTTTTGGCTAAAACTACCCCTCCCGCAGCGCCTTGATATTGCCCCGGCGTTGTGGGGTCATTTCCAAGCGAAAAAAAGATACCTCGAAGACTGCATGAAGGTTGCTAATAGGCTTGAGTTTCACTAGAATCGCGCTCCGTTATTGAGATGCTGGCGTAGCTCAGTTGGTAGAGCAGCTGACTTGTAATCAGCCGGTCGGGGGTTCGACTCCTCTCGCCAGCTCCATTTCTCTCCCTAAGGCATTAATATTGTTGACAATATAGTCTTGGGCGAAGAGAATACACGGCCTTTTTTTAGGGCGTTGTGTCATTTGCGGGCGTGCAAAGGGCAGGATTCCCGGAGTAAACCACCTCCAAAAACGTTATGTTGGAATGGTAATAAAAGTTTAAGTAGTTGTAGGCGGGATTCCCGAGCGGCCAAAGGGATCAGACTGTAAATCTGACGCGAAAGCTTCGGTGGTTCGAATCCACCTCCCGCCACCATTTTTGCAGCAGTTGGTTACAGTAGTTTAACCGGCCCTGAACTGCACGAATCAGGGTAACAGGGATCGGCGCGACTTGATGAGTTATTGGGTTCAAGCGGGCATAGTTTAATGGTAGAACCTCAGCCTTCCAAGCTGATGATGCGGGTTCGATTCCCGCTGCCCGCTCCAGTTTAAAGGTGTGTGCTCATATAGCTCAGCAGGTAGAGCACTTCCTTGGTAAGGAAGAGGTCACCGGTTCAAATCCGGTTATGAGCTCCATATATTTGTAGAAGCGATTTGTCTCTTTTGACAGTGGGCAATGGTTTCTACCAGTGTAATAAATAGTAGTAAGAGCAGTTCCAAGTAGTAGTTGAGAAAGTAATTAAAGTTCAGGGCATTAGCTAGATTAGGTTAACGGCCCGCTAATGTTCCGATTAGGAGACACTGAGATGGCAAAAGCAAAGTTTGAAAGAAACAAGCCGCACGTGAACGTAGGCACCATTGGCCACGTAGACCATGGTAAAACCACCTTAACGGCAGCGATGACGCGCGTCTGTGCGGAGATCTGGGG
>JALRJD010000010.1 GCA_023255165.1 Porticoccaceae bacterium
TTGACTGAAAGTGGTCTGCCGCTGCCCGCCTATGAAATGGTGATGAAAGCGTCCCATGCCTTTAATCTGCTCGACGCCCGCCATGCGATTTCGGTCACCGAGCGGCAGCGCTTCATTTTGCGCGTGCGCACGCTGGCTCGCGCCGTGGCTCAGGGTTATTTCGACTCACGACTGGCGTTGGGCTTTCCGCTGGCGGATAAAGATATCGCCGAGGAAGTGCTGGCCCGGGTTGCCCAGGAAAAGCTCCAGCAAGAAGCAAAACAGAATCGGTCAAAAGCAATGGGAGAATCAAAGTGAGCAGAGATTTTCTGGTTGAAATCGGTACCGAGGAACTACCGCCAAAGGTGTTGCGCTCACTCTCCGAAACTTTTGCCGAGGCTCTCGCCAGCCGCCTGAAAGAGCAGCAACTGGATTTTTCCGAGGTAGTTCACTACGGCGCACCGCGTCGTCTTGCGGTGTGGGTAAAAGACCTCGCGGAACAAACGCCGGATCAGGATATTGTCAGCTGGGGCCCGCCGGTCACGGTCGCCTTTGATGCCGACGGCAATGCCACCAAAGCGGCAGAGGCCTTCGCCAATAAAAATGGACTGGATGTTTCAGCACTGTCAGCTTTGGTGGAAAGTGACGGCCAGCAGGACAAACTCTGTGTGCGCCAAACTGTCGCCGGCTGCCGCACTCAGGCGCTGCTCGGCGATCTGATTAACCAATCTCTGGCGGCGCTGCCAATTCCCAAGCCGATGCGCTGGGGCAAGAGCCGTCAGGAATTTGTCCGCCCGGTGCAGTGGGCAGTTGTGTTGTTCGGCGATGAGACAATCGAGGCAGACATTCTTGGTGTCAGCAGCGGCAATCTCAGCCGCGGCCACCGCTTTCACAGCAGTGGCGAGCTGGTTATTGAATCACCGGGCAAGTATCGCGACACGCTTTACGAAGCCTTTGTTATTGTCGATTTTGCCGAGCGCCGCGAGCTGATTCGCGCTGGTGTTATGGATGCCGCGAAAAAGGCCAACGGCACGGCGGTGATCGCCGCCGACCTGCTCGACGAAGTCACCGCGCTCAATGAATGGCCGGTGCCGCTAACCGGTCGCTTTGAAGAGCACTTTTTACAGGTGCCCGCTGAAGCACTGATTTCGTCCATGGCCCAACACCAGAAGTATTTCCATGTGGTCGATGGCAACAATCAGCTTATGCCGCTGTTTATTACTGTCGCCAATATTGCCAGCGGCGATCCTCAGCAGGTGATAAGTGGCAACGAACGAGTTATTCGTCCGCGCCTGGCGGATGCTGAATTTTTCTATAACACCGACCTCAAGAGCACGCTGCAGAGCCGTCGCGAGACGCTCAAGAAAATCGTCTTCCAATCCGAGTTGGGTTCGGTGTATGACAAAACCACTCGGGTTAGCGCTTTGGCAAAAACCCTAGCGCCATTCGTTGGCGCCGATGCCCAACTGGCGGCGCGCGCCGGGGAGCTCTGTAAGTCTGATCTGGTCAGCGAGAT
>JALRJD010000035.1 GCA_023255165.1 Porticoccaceae bacterium
GCGGATTGCCAGCCATAGGCAAGGTCAAATCGGTCGCGCTGATATTGGCTGCCAGCGACGGTTTTATTGTCACCGCCATCAAAGTTATCGCCTTTATTATGCGAGGCCAACAGTGAAAATTTCTGCTCGATATTGGCGGTCACTAGTTGCAGATCGGCGTTGGCCTGCTCGCCATTATCGGTTAATTGAGCGGTGACAAAACCGCTGCTGTGAAATGTCTGATCGCTGCCAAATTCACCGCGATTAAAGTGCGCCACCATATGCCCGCCAATGCTCTCCTGGGCCAGACTCACCGGTGTAATGCCGCGATAGACAACCAGCTCTCGCAACAGCCCTGAGGGTGCGTAGGAGAGTGGCGAGTCCATGGCATTGGGTCCGCCAGTGAGGGTTGGCGCCTGATCCAGTTTGACCGAGACGCGCTCGCCATAGAGGCCGCGATATTGGGCGATGCTGGTGATAACGCCGTTGCCATTGCTGTTGGCGCCGGGAATCCTGCGCAGTAGCTCGGCGCTGTCGGGGCTCGGTGCAGGGTTATTGTGGGGGAAACTACTGATCTCGTTTAACAGGGGAAAGGCCTGAACCGTGACTTCCTCGATCGACTGGCCATGATCTGCGCAAGCCAATGTTGCTGCAAAAGGTGGAACAAGAGACAGTGAAAGGGTAAAAAAATATCGCGTTTTCATGCGCATAAACAATTTCCCGGGCGAGTCAATTAAGCGCGGCAGATTACGGTTTTTACCCCGCTTGGACAATGCGACAAATTGTCGCAGCCGTGGGCTCGGTGTGGATTATTATGCCGGCTGGCGAAAAACAGTTACCATGCGCGCTTGTTCACTTGCTCGCGAGCTAAAATCATGGATTCACTCTCTGATGATCTGCAGGAAAACCTCGACCGCATGGTTGTCGAGTCTCTGGAAAATGGCTGTGTCTGGGGTTTGCAGGACGCCAATGAAAACTGGGCGCTGGTTGGCTCGACCGACAATGACAGCATTGATGTGATTCCATTCTGGTCAAATCAGGCCTTTGCCCAGGCGCTGTGCAATGGCGAGTGGGATATCTACACGCCGGTGGCGATTGAGATGGAAGAGTTTCTCGATGACTGGCTGCCCGGCATGCACAGCGATGTGTTAATGGTTGGCGTCAACTGGAGCCCCGATCTTGAGGGTCAGGAGATGGAGCCACTGGATCTGCTGGAAGAGTTTGAAGCGGAACTCGATTAAACCCGACAGCACCTGACTCAGGGCCCGCATTGAAGAGCCAGAGTGCAGAGAGCCAGAGTATAGAGAGCCAGAGCTAGAGAGTGCAGAGCACATTATGTTTTTACAGTCATTTTATCGAGCGGATCCGTCCACCGTCACCATCAGTGCCGAGCAGGGCAGCCGCTTCGCGAAAACCATTAGCAATGATTTCAATCCGATTCACGACGCCGATAGCAAGCGCTTCTGTGTGCCCGGAGATCTGCTGTTTGCATTGACAGTGCAGCGTTACGGTCTAAGCCAGCGTATGAGTTTTCAATTTTCCGGCATGGTTTCGGCGGATACGGCGCTGCTGTTTCCCGAGTCGCCGGGCGAGCAGTTTGAAATTGTCGATGGTCGCGACAAACCCTATCTGCAGGTCTCGCGCAGTGGCGAACGATCGGACGATAACCAAATGCTGGAAAGCCTGATAAAAAACTATGTCTATTTTTCCGGGCAGAATTTCCCTCATATTCTGGTGCCGCTGATGGCGGAGAAAAATGTGATGATCAATCCCCAGCGTCCGTTGGTGATCTATGAGTCGATGTCGTTGGTGTTAGACGAAAACCCGCAATCACTGCAACAGCCGGAAGTTGAGCTGGACACCACCAGTCTTGAGGTCGATGGCAAGCGCGGCAATGCGGAGTTTAAATTTAATCTGGTCGACGGCGGCAAGCTGATCGGTAGCGGGGTTAAAACCCTCATTCTTAGCGGTCTGCGCGAGTATCAGCAGCAGGATATCGATCAGATGGTCACGGAGTATCTCGACAACCAGGCCCGACATAGCGCTCGGGCCTGATTAACGTTTTTCCCAGGCCTTCTTTACAGGCCTTCTTTACAGGCCTTCTTTACGGGCCTTCTTTAAAGGTCTTAAGCCGCGAAAATGTCCTTCAGAAAACGCCCGGTGTGCGAGGCCTTGACCTTGGCTACCGCTTCCGGTGTGCCCTCGGCAATAATCTGTCCGCCGCCGGAACCGCCCTCGGGGCCGAGATCGACAATCCAGTCCGCTGTCTTGATGACATCCAGATTGTGTTCAATCACTACCATGGTGTTGCCCTGGTCGCGCAGACGATGGAGCACCGCCAGCAGCTGCTCAATATCGTGGAAGTGCAGGCCAGTAGTCGGCTCGTCGAGAATGTACAGGGTTTTGCCGGTATCGCGCTTGGACAGCTCCTTGGAGAGCTTGATGCGCTGCGCTTCACCGCCAGACAATGTGGTCGCCGACTGGCCGAGCTTGATATAAGAGAGCCCCACATCCATCAGGGTTTGCAGCTTGCGCGCCACTGCCGGGATCGGGTCAAAAAACTCCCGTGCGTCCTCGACAGTCATATCCAGCACCTGATGAATATTTTTACCTTTAAAGTGAATATCCAGAGTTTCGCGGTTGTAACGTTTGCTTTTGCAGACATCACAGGGCACATAAATATCGGGCAGGAAGTGCATCTCAACTTTGGTTACGCCATC
>JALRJD010000103.1 GCA_023255165.1 Porticoccaceae bacterium
GGGGTCAAAGCAGCCCGCAGGCTGGTTTGATCAACCCTCTTCTGGGCACCAAATACTCAAAGGCCAAGCACCTCGCTTGGCCTTTTTTATGCCTTTTGAATTAATACAATCAGGACTTGAACCGGAAGGAGGTTCACAAACGCTGCCTACGGCAGAGTTTGGACGAGTCGCAACGCGACGAAGCCCCGCAGGGGTCAAAGCAGCCCGCAGGCTGATTTGATCAACCCTCTTCTGGGCACCATTTTGAAAAACGTCGAAAGACCACGAGAGACCATTTAAGATGCTGATTCTTAAATGGTTTTTTTGTTTATGGCATCTCGATCTCTTGTCTCTCATCGTCTCAAATTGTCCCTTCTGTGGAACGCAGAATAGGAAATCCAGCGTCTGTTTCCGACTCTCACACCGTCGTTCTGTTAGCCTTTCCACGTCTCTCTGCCTCATCATAATCTGCGCGCGAGGGACTGCCTGACGAACGCGTTCCCGGCGCCCTTCGTCTGGTCGAGCAGCGCGCGAATCTGATCTAACACATTATCTATGTGGGCTCTCTCGGCGGCAGATAGCAAGATCCAGTGGCGACATGAAGTCGCCGACGTCGACGTCCCAGATCGTAAACGGTTCGCCGAACTGGTAGTCCTTCTTGGCGACATTGCCGGTCGCGTAACCGGCGCGACGCAGCAGTTCGGGAAACGTCTTGACCTCGGCCGGTGGCACCGCTTCATAAGGTTTCGGCCCGCCGCTGCCGGTCCGCATCTGGTGCGTCCCCAGCGCCACCGATTGCACACCGGTGATCAGCGCTGCCCGGCTCGGTGCGCACACGCCTGCGACGGTAAACACATTCGTATAGCGAACACCCTGAGTGGCGAGTGCGTCGATCGATGGTGTATTGGCAACCGGGTCACCGTACGAGCCAACACGCTGACTCATGTCCTCGGCGACAATCAGTAGAATATTCGGGCGCTGATCTGCTGCTTCCGCAGTGCCAATGGCAAGCACTGTCAGCATTGGCGGGATCAGCCCAGCCAATACCTTCATACGCAGTTCTGCCGCTTATTTAGTCAAACCCAGATCCGCCTTAACCGGGTAACGTTGCTCCGCGGGCACTTTAAAGTCGACCGACTGTACGACTTCAGCAGCAGACCTGGCTATATGCGCCCTATAGTCGCCGGCGCTGGTCACCCAGGCGCGATCCGCTTCGCTGAACGAGGCCAGGTCCTTTTTGCTGAATTGCAGCGACAACGTTTCTGAAGCACCGGGCTGCAATAGGCCGGTCTTGGCGAAAGCTTTCAGTTCCCGGGCCGGTTTCTTCATACCTCCCGCTGACGCGCTCACATACAGTTGTACGACTTCCTTGGCAGCGGTATCACCGCTGTTGATTACCTTGACCTCGAGTGCGTACTGATCGCCTGATTTGGATACCTCACCGGCAGTAATATTGAACGTGCTGTAAGAGAGTCCATAGCCAAACGGATAGGCAACTGGCACCTCGTACGTGTTGTAATAACGATAACCGACATAGATACCATCCTCGTAAACCACTTCAGCAGACTGTTTACCCCAATTAATGCCTCCCTTGATAAGATCCTTGGCATCCGGGTCGACGACACCAGGAAAGAGGCGCGGCTCATGAGATGGCACGTCGCCATAAGACATCGGAAACGTCGTCGGCAAATGGCCCGAAGGTGCTGTTTTTCCGGTCAGGACATCGGCCACCGCATTCCCAGCTTCCTGCCCACCCTGCCACGCCAGCAGAATTGCATCGGCGTTATCACGCCAGCTGGCGGTTTCGATCACGTTTCCAATATTGAGAATGACGACAACAGGCTTTTTCTGCGCATGGAACGTGGTAGACACCTGGGAAATCAATTTTTTCTCGGTATCAGTGAGATAAAAATCGGCATCCAATGGCCGGTCCTGGAATTCACCGGAGTTACGGCCAATGGTAATCAGGCCCACATCGACGGACGCTGCCTGTTCAGCGATTTGCGCATCGGTCAATGGCATTTCTGGAATCGGCGGGGATAACTCCCAGAACACTTTCTTTGGCGGAAGTTTTTCCGTTTCTGCCGCAATGTAGTTTTGATAACGCTCAGCCAGGTCCTCGGTGATAGAAATACCTGCATTTGCAAGACCTTCTACCAATGACACGGTGTAGGCTTCGTTGACATCGCCACTACCCGTACCGCCTGAGATAAACTGATACGAGGTCAGCCCAAAAGCGGCCACGCGGCGTTGCTCCCTGGCCAACGGCAGTGTTCGCGCCTGGTTACGGAGTAACACGGCGCCTTCTGCCGCCACTTGCCTGGCAATTTTGGCATTCTCCGCCAGCCTGGGTTTGTCAGAGTATTGGTAACCATGCTGGGTCGGCGCCTTGATGATCATGCCCAGAATACGGCGCACATTGATATCCAGTTCCGCTTCTGACAGTCTGCCATCGTCAAGCGCCTCACGAATCGCCTCGGTACGCTCCGGCATCCCTGGCATCAGCAAATCATTTCCGGCTTTTAGCTGCGCTACCGGGTCATCGCCGGCATACCAGTCAGTCATAACTACGCCCTCATAATCCCATTCACCGCGCAGCACATCGGTCAGTAAGCCCCGATGCTCGGAGCCGGGTTTACCATTCACCCAGTTATAAGAACTCATCACCGCCCAGGGTTTTGATTCTTTGGCGGCGATTTCAAACCCTTTCAGATAGATCTCGCGAAGCGCTCTTTCGCGAACCAGTGTATCGACCGACATACGATTGGTTTCCTGGTTGTTGGCGACATAATGCTTGATAGTCGCACCCACGCCATTAGACTGCACACCGTTAACGATCGCTGCCGCCATTTTGCCGGAAAGCAGTGGATCCTCGGAAAAATATTCGAAATTACGTCCGCCACGTGGATTACGATGAATATTCATACCGGGCGCCAACAACACATCCACACCGTATTCCTTGACTTCATTGCCCATCGCCTTGCCAATAGCCGCAACGAGTTCAGTATCCCAGGTAGACGCATTCAGTGTCGCAATTGGAAATGCCGTGGCATAGTAAGTATTTTCATCACCCTCTCGTTTCGGCCAGATCCGCAGACCGGCTGGTCCGTCAGCCAGGGCGATCGACTCGAGCCCCGCGTCAGGCAGCGGCACCGTATACCCGGCAGTGCCCGGTACACGATCGAATTCACCGCTCACCCCACCTACTTCAACCGAAAAACCCACGCCACTGACCAGCAGGACCTTATCCTCGACAGACAACGTTGCAAGGATTTCGTCGACTGCCCGGTTATCGTTCGCCGTTGAAACCGGTGTTGAAGGAATCGATTCTGCGCTCGGTGATACTGGTTCCTTGCCACCGCCGCAGGCGACAAGCAAAGTGACTGCGATTGCGGGACATAGGCCGCTAATTAATGTTTTCATGATCGATTTATCCTCTGTTTCCCAGTTTAAGTTCACTTTGACGCTTCCTGCATATTTTCCATATAGGGAAAATACAACTCACCTGCTTCCTGTTTCTGACGCTTGAGTGGCGTATTCGGGAACAGACCCAGGTATTTGTCTTTTCGGTTCGGTACCGTCAGCCAATTATCCGGAAATGGCGCGGCAGTAGGTCCGTTTTTGTCGCGCAAATTCATGCCTTCGGCAAGACGCGCGGTATACGGGACCACGTTCTTTCCCGAGCTGCTGCGCAACTGGTCATAGAGTGCCACTCGCAGCTCCTGCAGTTGCGGCGCCAGCGACTCGTCATGGACACGGTTGACGCGCTCCTCCGGGTCCGATTTGAGATCGTACAAATCCTCGATATCCCAGATACCGTGATACTGGATGTACTTGAGGTCGCCACGGCGGATTGCAAAGGTCGTCGGTGTCATTGGAAACGACCATTCCCAGAAATACTCGTAGACGAAATCCGGCGTATCCCAATCGGCCGGTTTCACCGCACCGGTGGCTAGCGGCAGGAAGCTCTTGCCCTCAAACTGTTCAGGCAAATCGGTACCGGCAAGTTCGAGAAAAGTCGGCGCAAGATCCAGGTTGCGCACTACAACTTCATTGGTTTTACCGGCAGGCACCATACCCGGCGCATACACCACCATTGGCACCCGCACCGAGCCCTCGTAAGCATTGCGCTTGTCGATCAGGCCATGGTCACCAATCAGAAAACCATTGTCACTGTAGAAGACCAGCATCGTGTCTTTTTCGAGGCCGTTGTCGCGCAGGTAGGCAAGCAGACGACCCAGACTTTCATCAACTGCTGCCAAGGCACCATAGTAGTCGCGCAGATAATCCGTCATCTTGCGATCACTGGCATAAAAGAAATCAAGGCCATGCCAGCTGTTACGCTGGTTGTGCACCCACATCGGCTTGTTGCGCTGATCCTCGTCGGTCACCACACTGGAATCAGGCAACTTGAAATTGGTGTCGTTGTACATACCCTGGTGCCGAGGAGCCGGCTTGGCGTCAGAGTGTACGGCCTTGTGGCTCAGGTACAGGAAAAACGGCTCGTCCTGGTCGCGCCCATTTTGTAACCAATCCAGCGCGTAATCGGTCAGTTCATCGGTGATATAGCCTCTTTGGTCGACATGTTGACCGTCGACATTGATCTGGTTGACATAACCCTGCTCAAGCAGGTGCGGCGGAATAGAGTCGGTAGGAAAATAAGCGCCCTGCCCGGCAAAGCTGACCCAACGATCGAAACCGGCACGTGGGCCGTCATGGTGATCGCCCATATGCCATTTGCCAAAAAAACCAGTCTGGTAGCCGGCCTGCTGCAGGTATTCAGGGAAGAAATGCAGCCCCTCCTCGGTTGAGTTGTTATTGTCGACAACGCCATGGTTGCGTGCTGTCATCCCGGTCAGAATCGTTGCCCGGCTTGGCGAGCACAGTGATGACGTCACCACGGCATTGGGGAAATAGGTGCCCTGCTCTGCCAGTTTATCGATATTCGGGGTTTTGACATCGGGCTGCAGGAAACCCATGCCATCAAAACGCAAGTCGTCGACCAGTACAAAAATAATATTACGCGGACTTTCCGAAGCCCAGGATGCCGCTCCAATCAGGACATCGAGACAAAACGCGGCAATCAGTGTAAATCGTTTCATGGGGCCATCTCCCTTTTCAGGTATTCATAGCGGGCGTCAAAAATTGAAGGCGCAATTGGTACCGACGCCGCGTAGGTGTTTGCGGCATCGCGCATTTGTTGTAGCAATTCAGGTTGCGTTAATGCGATGTCATGCTGTTCGCTGATATCCTGATGCAGATCAAACAGACGCGGAGTTTCAAGTGCTTTATTGGTATCCGGATCCAACAAATGAATCTTATAATTGCCTCTGCGATAGGCAGCCAGTTTGCCGTGCGAATAGTACGGTAGAAAATCACGCCCGCCCCCGCTGCCATTTTTCAGCACACGGCTCAGATCGATGCCATCATTGGTAGGCACGTTTTCGATGCCAGCGAGCGACGCGGCGGTAGCCAGCATATCCAAGGTCGAGCCGATTTCGCTGATGGTGGCTGGTTTGACGTATGCCGGCCCCCAGAAAATTCCGGGCACCCGCACCCCACCTTCCCAGGTTGTGGCCTTATCACCATTCAGAGGTCCCGCAGTGCCGGCAAGCTCTATCGATATCGGCATATCTCCTCCGGCTTTCTGCCACGGGCCGTTATCGCTGCTAAAAAGCAACAGGGTGTTATCCTGCAGCCCCAGTTCCTCGATCACCTCACGAATCTTCCCGGCGCTCCAGTCAAGTTCTTCCACCGTGTCACCGTAAGGACCGCGCAGGCTGGTGCCCTTGAACGCATCACTGGCAAACACCGGCAGGTGCGGCATGCTGTACGGCAGATAAACGAAGAACGGGCGATCCGCATTGGTTCGGATAAACGCGATCGCGCTCTCGGTCAAACGACGCGTAATCGTGGTCTGCTCTACCGGTCGCTCAACGATGCTGTCTTCGTAATTGCCATCAGAGTTTGTACTGCGGATCAACGGCACATTCCACCATGCTGATTTTCGCTTGGGATCATGAAACCGCTCAATATTTTTGGCAAACCAGGAGAGATCACCCTCTCCTCTGATCATTCTCCGTATGGTTTCGTTGGTACCTGGTGCGCCAACTTGATCCATATCGTTCGAATACGGCATGCCCCACCAGACATTAAAACCATGGCGCGAAGGCCAGTACTGGGGCGCATCACCGAGGTGCCACTTACCGAACATGCCAGTCGCATAACCAGCGTCACGCAACATCTCCGCTATTGTCGTTTCACTGTCCGGAAAACCATGGCTGTCACCGGGATGCATAACCGGCCAACGATCACCATAAAGCCCGGTACGCACCGATACCCGACCGGTCATTAATGAACCACGACTGGGAGAACACACCGGTGCGGCAACGTAGAAGTCAGTCCAACGCTGGCCCTCACTCGCCAGTTGATCGAGATTTGGGGTACGGATATAAGGGTTGCCATAGCTACCCAAGTCGCCGTAACCCAGGTCATCGGCAAACAGGATGACAATATTGGGCTTGGGAGGTTCGCTGCCTGCCGCCAGAAATGTCGAGCAGGCGGTGAGCAGCAGGGTGGCCAGGATTCGCCTTTTCATTCTAAGTCTCCGCGAATTCTAGTGATCGTTACGGTGCAGTCTATTATGGCTGCTATTCGTTGTAAAAAATGTCGCGGCCTTACGGCCGCGACCAGAACCCTCCTATCTGGAGGAGTGGGAATTGCTACAGCGCGCCGAAGCGATATTCAACTTGTACGCCCATATAGCGTTGTGCATCTCGACTCAGGTAATGGTCGACACCACCGCTAATGGTGTTTGCGGCTCGCAGATCTTCGTAAAATTTATCGAACAGGTTTTTCGCGAATACCTGCGCTGACCAGTGGCCTTCATCACTTTCCAGACCGACAACCAGGTCGAAGATACCGTAACTATCGTGAAACAGTCGCGGATCCTGATTCTGGCTACCAGGACTGTCGTCCTGCCAGCGATAAGTCCCGCTGAAGAACATGTCTACGGGCGCGTCTAGTTCGATGTCATAACGAGCCTGTACTGACGCCTTCAACTTGGGTGCATTATTGATTTGTTTCCCGGATAGGTCCTGAAATCCACCAATGCAGCCCAGTTCCGCTGTTTGACCCGCGTAACACTGAGAGTCGGGGAAATCTTCAAATGTAGCATCGACGTAGGCAAAGCCACCGTTGATCAACAAGTTCGCCATCGGCTTGGCAGTGAAATCCACCTCTACTCCCTGGGTTTCAGCGGCACCGGCACTGGTCAGGAAGAAACCAATTTCGTTCGGAAGCGTACCCTGTCCTTGCAGGTCTTTGAACTTGGTTTTGAATACACTGGCCCCCAATCGTAGCCGGTTATCGAACAATTCTCCTTTCATTCCGAGTTCCCAGGCCTCAGACGTCTCTTTCGGTACCGGCGCCATCCGGTTCGCGCCAGTCGCGAATATCAAATCGAACGCCGGTGCCTTGTAGCCCTCGGCGTAGGATGCATACAGCATCACCTCATCGGATACTTCCCATTTCAACGCCAGCTTACCTGAAACGGCAGACTCTTCGACTTGATTTCCACCAGAGAAGGACGCCGGAACTGCAGGGCCGGGGTTCGGCGTATTGCGCTCAATTGTGAAGTCGACGTCATCCTCGGTGTACCTCAACCCCAGGCTCACGGTCCAGCGATCCGCGAAGCGCCAGTCTGCCTGGCCGAACATAGCCCAGTTGTCGGTCTTCACAGCACTATTCATTGCGCCGAAACCATAGATAAATGAATCGCAGGCCGTAATCGCCGGATCGGGGCTGAGGAGGTCACCGTTGGCATCGGTGGCGTTCGCACCGGGCGCCGTACACAGGTAAATCTCACGTTCAAAATAGCGATCTACTTGCTGCTCCCAGTAGAAAAGCCCGGCCGTAAGATTCAGATTATCCCAACCGGTACTGGTGAAGCGGAATTCTTGCGAGAACTGGTCCTGTTCCTGATTACCGCCATTGGTAGCCCCATTACTGGTTATATTGAATCGCCCATAGGCTGCTCCAGTATAGGGTAAGAACCCCTGCTGGGTTTCCAGCTCAAACTCACGGTAGGCAGTAATCGAGGTAAACACAAAGTTCTCAAAATCAATATTCAACTCGGCCGAGATGCCCTTGGTTTCGGTGTTGGAAAAAGTCGGCGTGGCTTGATTAACAGCGTTATTTTTTTCATTGACGGTCGCATTACGATAGTCAAATTCAAAGAAACGGTTCCCATTAAGGTCAACTGGTGGAACAACACAACAGTTTCTATCCTGCTTCGAGTAATCCGCGATCAGCAGCAGATTGGCCGTATCGGTAATATCAAATTCCAATTTGCCGCGAATCCCCCAGCTTTCATCGCCATTGACCGTATCGCCGGTATACAGATTTTTTGCCCAGCCGTCATATTCCTTAGTGTAGGCGCTAACGCGTGCCCGCACGGCATCTGAAATAGGCCCTGAAACCTGGGCATTCACCCCCCAACTATCGTCATCGGTCAGCGATGCTCCCACCGATGCCTCAAATTCGTCCGCCGGGCGCTTGGTGATTATATTGATCAGACCTGCCGAAGCGTTTTTACCGAACAGCGTACCCTGCGGTCCGCGCAGTACTTCCACCCGCTCGATATCATTCAGGTCGGACAGGAACTGGACCGTACGCCCCATTGTGACACCATCGACAACGGTGGACACGGTTGGCTCGACCGCAGTCTGGAACGCGGTCGTGCCAATGCCGCGCACCAGAATACCCACTCCCCGCATATCACCGGTCTGGTTGAAGGTCAGCGATGGAGAGACCTGCACCAGGTCCTGGAACTCGCCGACCTTCGCCATATCCAGCACTTCTCCGCTGAATGCGCTAACTGCCAGTGGCACGTCAGTGTAAGCTTCCTCGCGTTTCTGGGCCGTAACGACCACCTCTTCCAGGGCAAATCCTTCGTTTTGCCCGATTGCCTGCGTAGCGCTCAGGTACCCTGTTGCCCCCACGGCTAACACAATTGCTTTGCTGATGGAACTTCTCTTGATCATAGCGGTTTCTCCCCGTTAGATTTGAACAGTACTTATTAGTGAAAAGCACGATATTTGAAACAGATCATTGGGGTTAGCAACCATACTGCTGAATACTTGTCAAAATCTGCTATTATTTCGGTCTCAGGACAAAAATTCAGGTCAGCACAGATGACAATGAGAAGCCATGATGATTTTGCGATTCATTCGGCTAGAAGCCTTTTTAACTGGTTTTTAGACCCAAGTGATGACGATAAGGCTGTTGAGCGTGCTATTAATTCTGATGTCTTGCGGAACGAATTTGGAGTTGGTGGTGGTATTGACGCTCCGCTTTGGCTGAAGCGGAGCTATCAGAGTGCAGATTTTCCGCAGCAGCGTGAAAAATTACTGGGCGAATGGAAATCTGTTTTTAACAGCAACGCCCCTCTTACGGTCGATGAAGCCCGCGCTTTCCTCAAGGATTGGGCAGGTTCAGTCGACCATAAACTGATCTATAACCATTCAGTACTGGCTGGTATTACTCATGCCCGTAAAGAATTTCCCTCCTCTGATTACGTCACCACCTATTACGGTGATCGCAGTGCCACTACCCTGCATTTTACAACCCACGGGGCCATGGACTATATCGCCGGTAACGCCATTCATGCCACTCGGGGTGACCTAGTGCTGATCGCACCCGATGCCAACGTGCATTATGGACGCTCAAGGCAGGCTGTCAGTTGGCTGCATTTCTGGGTGGTCTTTGAGCCGGAACCGACTTGGCAGGAACTTCTGCAATGGCCCCTACGCACCCACGGTATTCGCCTACTCAATATCGCTTCGGAATCCGAAATTACCCGCCTGGAGAACCTGTTTCAACAATTGCTGGATTGCTACGCTGATGAACCCGGACTGACCGACCGACTAATGAAAAACCTGGTGGAGCAAATTCTGATCAGGGCGCAAAGTCAAATACAAAGTAATAAAGTTGTTCCCACCGATCCCCGGGTACTCAAAGCCAGTCAGTATCTCATTGAACACATCTCTGATGTCTCGTCAGTCGCAGAGGTGGCGCGCGAATGCAATCTCTCTGAATCAAGGCTTGCCCACCTGTTTCAGCAGCACCTGGGTATGGGCATACAGCAATACCGGAACACCCTGCGTCTGCAACGGGCCAAGAAATTACTGACCACCACTGGTGAATCAGTTGCCCGTATTGCCGGACAGGTTGGCTACGATGACCCGGCCCAGTTCAGTAAATTCTTTGCCAAACATCTGCAATGTAGCCCAAGGGCATTTCGCAAGCTCTTCACATCAACAAAGGGCGTTCCGGCGGACCTTATTGGCCGTCATGAAGTTTGACGACACCAAGCCCGCCTTAGCCAATTCGACGGAGATGAGGGAGCCCTACCGATTTAGTCGTCCGCTTGCTACTCGAAGCCAGGAAGATCATCTTTATCTTTTCCGTCACGACGGGCTTTTTTCTCAATATAAATTTCCGGCTCTTTGATTTGCTCAAACGAAATAGCTTTCTGAGTAATATCTTCCATAACCTCGCCCCAGAGGGCTGTGTTGGTATTCTTTATTATTTGCCCCGACCTGTTTCTAACGCCAACAGCCAACGCATTTGCCGATATCGTGCTACCAGCCGCGTCGTGGCCGGAACTGAACGAGATATCGACCTACCCGCTCTTTGCCGAGAACGTGCTGCTGCCTCAACAGCAGGCTGTACACCTGGGGAAATGTAAGTCCGATGAGGAAATCTTCGTTGAACTGGCCCGACGCATGGAACTCGAGCACTGTAAGGATGCCGTCGATACGGTCATCGAGCAAATGCTGCAAAATTCGGGTCGCGGAATCAGCTTTTCAGAATTGCGCGACAAACGGTATTTCGAAGTCCCGCTAGCCTACCGCAAGTACGAGAAATCCGGCTTCAATACGCCCAGTGGCAAGTTGGAACTCTACTCGACCGCACTCGAAACGATGGGATACCCGCCGGGGTATAGGCAGTATAAACAGCCTTTTTCCTCCAGAAAACCTTAACTGAATTCACACCCAGGCAACTTTCTGGCGCGTGTTGCCCCCCAAAAAGCTGCCAAAACCCTCCCACTGCCCGAATATCACTCATCTTGTCACCGAATTCGACCAAAAGTCGCTGCAACCGGAGCCTCGGCGCGAGTAATACTCCACCAGCCTATGGCAGTGTGATTCATGTTTGTGTATTTAGCCCCTGTTAGTCGAAAAGACGCGACCGGGAGGGATCGATCAAACCGGTCTGAGGTGATGCGCGCTCTGGAGGCAGCGGAGGCCTTCATGCAAATTTTGGCGTTTACGAGCTAACTCGATTCATGGAACGTGCGTGGAACGCAAAAATAAAGAACACCCCTATCTAGTTGATTTCATTACTGTTAATGGGACCTCACAGGAAGTTAAAGTCCTCTTCTGGGCACCAAATACTCAAAGGCCAAGCACCTCGCTTGGCCTTTTTTATACAAATTCTAACGATTCCGCCCCAGCGCATCATGGCTGGTTACCCAGTCACCCGCGACCACCGCACTCATCAGCGACACCTCTCCCGCCAAAACCGTGGCGCCGACAATTTCCGCCAGTTTGTGCACCTTGCCGGCGCCGCTGCAGCCCAGCATATTCAGACATTCCTGTTGGGTGGGCAGACCTGTGCCGCCGCCGTAAGTGGCCACAATCAATGATGGCAATGTAATGGATAAATAGTAGTTACCGTCGGCGTCGATATCGGCATAGACAATCGAGGAAGAGGATTCCGCAACATTGGCGGCATCCTGACCCGTGGCGATAAACAGCGCGGCGACACCATTGGCAGCGTGGGCGCCCGTGCTGGATGATCCGGCCATAAAGCTGCCGACCTGGGTTAGCTGGCGCGATTTGAACAGCACCTCTGCCGATACACCCATCACCGACTTCAGCAATGCATTGGGGATCACTGCTTCAGCGACAACACGCTTGCCGCGACTGTGCAAGGTGTTGATCTGCGAATGCTTTTTATCAGTGTCCATTGCGCCGGAGAGCATATAGCGCTGAATGCCGGGATAGGTTTTCATAATCCATTCGCAGGCAACAAAGGTGGCCTTGCCGACCATATTTTGCCCGGCGGCATCACCGGTGGTGAAGTTAAAACGCAGGTAGCGCATTCGCGCGGCGGCATACTGCTCGATATTGCGCAGCTTGCCGGAGCGGGTTGTGGTCTCGGCTTGCGCCGCGATCTGATCAAAGTTTTGCTCAACCCAGAGACCAAACGCTCGCGCTTCGCGGGCGTCGTTAAATATAAATACCGGCGCACGCTGCATGGCATCGTCGACCACGGTAACCTTGACCCCGCCTGCCTCGCGCAGCAGTCGTGCTCCGCGGTTATAACTGGCAATCAATGTTCCCTCGCTGGTGGCCATGGGCACATAAAATTCCCCCTGGGCGTGCTCGCCATCGACCAGTAGCGGCCCGATCAAACCCATGGGCACCTGAGCCACACCAATAAAGTTTTCGATATTGCCCGCGGTCACGGCCGGATCGACTGAGTAGTGGCTGATATGCTCCAATTTGGTTGAGGTCTTTTGCTCGGCAAATTCGCGACGCTGGCGCGCCATCGCTTCACTGTAATCGTTGTCACTGTCTCTGGGGATTCGATCTGACATAGGGTTATTCTCTTTATGTTTTTTTATTCTGTTTTTATATTTATCTGTTTTTGCGATGCGCGGGCTGAGTCTGAAATATCAGGCTAATTAAAGCAAGACTGTTTGGCTAAACTCGGCGCTGTTGTTTATCATGTCGGCGCGCTAACCATTACAAAACATAAAACAGCGTACCTCATTTCCCGGAGAGTCCAAGCATGTCAGCCACCAAACCCTATGATGCCGTGATTATTGGCGGCGGCCACAACGGCCTTGTCTGTGCCTATTATCTCGCCCGCGCGGGAATGCGCATCAAAATTTGCGAACGCAGAGAGATTGTTGGCGGCGCCGCGGTCACCGAAGAATTTCATCCCGGGTTTAGAAACTCCGTGGCCAGCTACACCGTCAGTCTGCTCAACCCCGACGTTATCAAAGAGATGCGTCTGGCCGAACATGGCCTGACCATTCTCAAGCGCCCGATCGCCAACTTTATGCCCCTCGACGACGGCCGTTACTTAAAACTGGGTGGTGGTTTGGAGCGTACCCAGGAAGAATTCAGAAAATTCTCCCAGCGCGATGCCGAACGGCTGCCGGAATACTATCAGCGCATTGAGGCGGTAGCCGACGTACTGCGCGACATTTCCACCAAGACGCCACCCAACCCCAAGCGCGGCATTCGCGCGGCACTTCAGACCGCCCTGCAGCTTTGGCCGGTGGCGCGAGGCAGCAACCAACTGCATCAGGATCTGCTCGATCTGTTTACCAAAAGTGCGCGTTCGTTTCTCGATGCCTGGTTTGAAAGTGAGCCGGTAAAAGCGATCTTTGGTTTCGATGCAATTGTTGGCAATTTCGCCAGTCCCGACACCCCCGGTTCCGCCTATGTGTTGTTGCACCACGTTTTCGGTGAGGTCAATGGCGAAAAAGGTGCCTGGGGCCATGCGATCGGTGGCATGGGCGCCATCACCCAGGCCATGCTTTGTGCCTGTGAGGGCGAGGGAGTTGACATTGTTACCGATGCGCCGGTTGCCGAGGTTATTGTCAGCAACGGCCGTGCCACAGGTGTGCTGCTCGAGAGCGGCGAAAAAATTCTCGCTAGCCGAGTGAT
This sequence comes from Porticoccaceae bacterium, assembly GCA_023255165.1. GTDB lineage: Bacteria > Pseudomonadota > Gammaproteobacteria > Pseudomonadales > Porticoccaceae > HTCC2207. The sequence goes on from JALRJD010000103.1 coordinate 13,728, forward strand.
TTCCAATGTTAATCCCAAGCTGCTATACGGCAAGATGATTGCCGAGACCGATCTTGACCCTGAGTTTAAGCGCCGCATGGATGGCTACAAATGCGGTTCCGGCACCTTCCGCATGAATGTCGCGCTCTCCGAGTTGCCCGACTTCACCGCACTGCCCGGCAAAGAGAAAGCCGAACACCATCAGTGCGGCATCGTTCTTGCGCCAAGTCTCGACTATATGGATCGCGCCTATCTCGACGCCAAACTCCATGGTTGGTCGAAGCGGCCGATTGTCGAGATGCTGATCCCCTCAACACTGGATGACAGTCTGGCACCTCCGGGGCAACATGTGGCATCGCTGTTCTGTCAGCAGTTCTCTCCTGAACTGGCCGACGGCCAATCCTGGCACGACTGTCGTGAAGCCGCCGCGCAAACCATTATCGACACGGTCACGGAGTTTGCGCCCAACTTCAGAGAATCCATTGTCGGCCAGATGATTCTGTCGCCCCTAGACCTCGAAGAAAAACTCGGCCTGGTGGGCGGCGATATTATGCATGGTGTGATGACATTGGATCAGATGTGGGCAGCGCGCCCGGTGATGAACCACGGCGATTACCGCGGCCCGCTTAAAGGTCTTTATATGTGTGGCGCAGGCGCCCATCCCGGCGGCGGTGTCACCGGCCTGCCCGGTCGCAATGCTGCACGCGAGGTGCTTAAAGACCGATA
>JALRJD010000107.1 GCA_023255165.1 Porticoccaceae bacterium
TGCTGTTTCCGACGATTCATTCGAGCAGCAGCAATGGCCTCGACTACGCCCAGCCGATCTATTGGAATCTGGCGCCCAATTACGACGCCACCATTACTCCACGGCTGGTGCAAGAGCGCGGCATCGGTGTCGAGCTGGAACTGCGCCATCTGTCGCAACTCACCGAAACCACAGCGACCGGTGCCTTTTTGGGCAGCGATAAAGGCGGCAAGTCCGCTGAGGATATAGATCCGCTGACCGGGCAACCCAAATACCGCGGCGAAGATCGCTATCTGGTGGGGCTGCTCCACAATGGCGGTTTCGGCAAAAACTGGTCGACCTATCTCGATATCAACCATGTCTCGGACAACGATTATTTTGACGATCTGGGTAACCTGAGCCAGGAAACCAGCAGTATTGTCAATCTGCGTCAGGTTGCCGGTATCCGCTACAGCACGGACAACTGGGACTATCAGATTGAGGCTCTGGATCATCAGATTATTGTCAGCGGGCTCGAAGACCAGTATTCGGTGCTGCCAAAGATCAGCGCCAATGGTTACTACCGCTTCGACAACAATCTGGTGGTCGACCTCAAGAACGAGAGCGCGCGCTTTGATCACCATAACCCGGACGTTATTACCGGCAATCGCTACCGCGTCAACTACGGCATCAGCTGGGACAAACGCTGGACCTGGGGTTACTTCCGCCCACAGCTTCGATTCAAGCATCTGGCTTACAATCTGGATAGCCAGAACGACGGCAAAGGCAATCCATCGGTCACTGTTCCAGTATCGTCCGTCGATACCAGCCTGTTCTTCGAGCGCCAGGCAAACTTTTTTGACGGCTACACCCAAACCCTGGAACCGCGACTCTACTATGTGAAGTCTGAATTCAAAGACCAGTCCGGGCTGCCGGATTTCGACACCAGAGACTTCACCCCCTCTTACGATCTGCTGTTTCGCGACGAGCGCTTTAACGGTGGCGACCGCATTTCCGACGAAGAGCGCTTGACCCTCGCCCTGACCACCCGCTATATCAACAAACAAACCGGGCAGGAACGTTTTAGCGCCAGCCTTGCCCAGGCAATCTATTACCAGGATCGCAAGGTAACGCTGTCGGCTAACCCAACCGAAGCAGAGCTGGGTGACCTCACTCGCGGGCAGTCGCCGCTGGCTATGAAACTGGCCGGCAGGATAAACAAGAGCTGGCGTGTCACCAGTGATATTATCTACGACACCCACGACAATGAGCTGGCCAAGAGCAGCGTTGCCTTGCGTTACAACGACCGCCAGAACCGACTGTTTAACCTGGCGTATAATTCGATCCGTCGCGAGCCAAGACTGTTTGACGGTATGGAATACAAGCAAAATATCAAACAGGCTGATATGTCAGGCTTTTTGCCACTGCGCGGCAACTTTAATCTGGTCGCTCGCTGGAACCATGACTTTACCAACAGCCGCGTGTTGGACGCCTTTGCCGGATTCGAATACAACAGCTGCTGCTGGCGCGCGAGTCTGGTTGCCCGTCGCTCGCTGGATCGGAAAGATGAAATATTGATTCCGGAAGAGGATCTAAAGCTCGTCAACGGTGTCTTCTTCCAAATACAATTCAAAGGTCTGGCTGGCTCAAATGGTCGGGTTGACTCAATGTTAAAAAATGGTATCTACGGTTATGGATCTCAAGAAAACATGTAACACCGCGCTGCTAGTGGTTCTGCTCACAACATTCTCATCAGTGGCCAGTGCCCAGCTTGAAATTCTCGACAGAGTCGTGGCGGTGGTTGATGAAGACGTGGTTCTGGAGAGCGAGCTGCAGCGCCGACTGGCCACTGTCTATGCACAAATCCAGCAGTCCGGAACTCAGCCGCCCCCTCAGGATGTGCTGACCGAGCAAGTGCTCGAGCGTCTGATATCCGAGCGCCTGCAACTGAATATGGGTTACAAGGCCGGCATTCGCATCACCGATGCCGAACTCAATGACGCCATGGCGCGTATCGCCGCCGGCAACCAGTTGACCATGGAACAATATATCGAGCAGGTGCATGCCTCCGGGTCGACGCTCTCAACTGTGCGTGAAGAGATTCGCGATGAGATGACCCTGATGCGCGTTCAGCAAGGCCAGGTGATGCGGCGCATACGCATCAGCGAGCAAGAGCTGGACAACTTCCTGAATTCGGAAGAAGGCCGGGTTATGACCTCACCCGACGTCAATACCGGGCAGATTCTGCTGCCGGTTCCCAGCAGCGCGAGCAATGAGCAGGTTAACGAGATTCTCAAGCGCGCCCAGGGTTTGCTTGAACAGGCCCGCGGCGGCGCCGACTTCCGGCAGCTGGCGATAGCTAACTCCGCGGACCAAACCGCGCTGCAGGGCGGCGACCTCGGCTGGCGCAAAACCGCGGAACTGCCGAGCATCTTTATCGACGCCGTGGAAAAGCTCAAGGCTGGCGAGATCTCCGAGCCGGTGCGCAGCAATGCCGGCTATCACCTGATCAAACTCTACGAGCGTCGCGGCGGCGGCGAGCAGCTGATTGAACAGCACTTTGCCCGACATATTCTGATCAAGCCCAACGAGATTCGCGATGAAGCGACTGTGGTCGATCAGCTCAATGCACTGCGTGATCGCATTAAAGGCGGGGAAGATTTTGCGCTGTTGGCAAAAGAGTACTCTGAAGACACCGGCTCTGCGCTAAATGGCGGCGAACTGGGCTGGTCCACTCCCGGTATGTTTGTGCCCGAGTTTGAACAGACTATGGGCAGCATTGAACTCAATGAAGTCAGCGCACCCTTTCGCTCACAGTTTGGCTGGCACATTCTGCAGGTGACCGATCGTCGCAAGCAGGACTTCAGCGAAAATATTACCCGCAACCGGGCGCAAAATATGCTCCGCCAGCGCAAATATGAAGAAGAGCTGCAGGTTTGGCTGCAAGAGATCCGCGATGAAGCCTTTGTTGAAATCAAAGGCGCGGAACTGGGCGCTGCTGCAGAGTCCGCAGGGTCATGACCCTGCGCCTGGCGCTAACGCCGGGTGAGCCCAGTGGTGTTGGCCCTGATATTCTTATCGATCTGCTGCAGCAGGGCTGCGAGCACGAACTGGTTGCCTATGCCGATCCACAGCTGTTGCAACAGCGTGCCGCACAGCTGGGTCTGACCCTAAAGCTGCGCGCGCCGGGCGCCATGCCACAACCCCTATTGCCTGGTGAACTGGCCATCGTGCCAATAGCCTTAACCCAACCAGCGGTTGCCGGCCAACTCAACAAAATCAATGCCCCCTATGTGCTGCAGTGCCTCGATGCGGCAATTGCTGCCTGTGAGGAAAACGACTGTCAGGCAATGGTTACCGGGCCGGTGCAAAAGTCGATTATCAACGATGCCGGGTTTGCCTTCTCCGGCCACACCGAATATCTCGCCGCCAAGACCTCGACGCCACTGGTGGTTATGATGCTGGCAACCGAGCAGCTACGAGTAGCGCTGGCCACCACCCATCTGCCGCTGCGCGATGTCGCCGACAGCATTAGCAAGGATTCCCTGCGTCAGGTGATCGCCATTCTGATCGCCGAGCTGCAAACCAGGTTTGGCCTCACAGCGCCAACCATTCTGGTCTGCGGCCTCAACCCCCACGCCGGTGAAGGCGGTCATCTGGGTCGTGAAGAGATCGAGGTAATTGAACCGGTATTGGCGGAGTTTCGCCAGCAAGGCGCCAATCTGATCGGGCCGCTGCCGGCCGATACCCTGTTTACCGACAAATATCTCGACGGCGCCGATGCGGTGCTGGCGATGTACCACGACCAGGGGCTGCCGGTGCTTAAATATCAGGGTTTTGGTAGAGCGGCCAACATCACTCTGGGGTTGCCGATTATTCGCACCTCGGTAGATCACGGCACCGCGCTGGATCTGGCCGGCACCGGCAACGCCGACAGCGGCAGTCTGCGCACCGCCATTCAGGTTGCCGCGAATATGGCTGCCAGCAGCGGCCAGAGGGGTTAATTCATGGCTATTGAGCACCAGGCGCGCAAACGCTTTGGCCAAAACTTTCTTGTCGATCAGCAGATTATTGCGCAGATTATTGCGGCGATTGGTCCCAAGGCCGACGACAACCTGATTGAGATTGGCCCCGGCACCGCGGCGCTGACCGAGCATTTGATTCAGCACTGCCCGTCCATGCAGGTGGTTGAATTGGATCGCGATCTGGTGGCGTTTCTGACCGAGAAATTTTCCGCCTACACCGGGTTTCGGCTGCACAGTGGCGACGCTTTAAAAACCGACTTTGCCCAGTTTCATCAGGGGCGGCAGATGCGCCTGGTCGGCAACCTGCCCTACAATATTTCAACGCCGCTGCTGTTTCATCTGCTTAAAAATCGCGAGCTGATCAAGGATATGCACTTTATGCTGCAGCGCGAGGTGGTCGATCGCCTCGGCGCGGTGCCCGGCAACAAGACCTATGGCCGCCTGTCGGTGATGGTGCAGTACCACTGCCGGGTGATGCCACTGATTCCGGTGCCGCCATCGGCATTTCGTCCGGCCCCAAAGGTGCAGTCGGCAATCGTTAGATTAAAGCCGCATCGTGAAAAACCACACACCGCCGAGAACGAAGCGCTGCTCAGCCAGTTGGTCAGTCACAGTTTTCAGCAGCGTCGCAAAACACTGCGCAACTGTCTGCGCCCCTATGCGGAACATCTTGGGCAAGCCGACGTGGAGATGGATTTGTCGCGCCGGGCGGAGCAGTTGAAAGTCGCCGAGTTTGTGGCACTGTCCAATTACATTCACCAGAGCATTAGCCAAAGTGGTAACAACAGCATATTGAGTAGCCAATGAGCGCCGAACCAATCACAGTCGATGTCAAAACCGAATACCTTAGCCGCCAGTCGCGGCCGGATCAGGGTCGCTATGCCTTTGCCTACCATATCACCATCCAAAATCAGAGCGCCACGCCGGCCAAACTGTTGGCCCGCCACTGGGTGATCACCGATGGCAATGAATCTCAGCAGGAGGTTCGCGGCATGGGTGTGATCGGCGAGCAGCCGGTCATAGCACCGGGTGAGTCCTACCAATACAGCAGCGGTGTGGTGCTCGACACACCGATTGGCACCATGCATGGCTCCTACAAAATGGTCGATGACTACGGCCACGAGTTCGATGCGCCGATCAAACCGTTTTTGCTCTCCACACCCCACGCAGTGAACTAGATGGCTGATTACGCGGTTGGCGATATTCAGGGCTGCCTCGATCCACTGCTCCAGTTGTTGGATCGCGTTAACTTTGAACCGGGCGCCGACCGCCTGATCGCTGCCGGTGATCTGGTTAATCGCGGCCCACAATCTCTTCAAACCTTGCGCTTCTGTCACAGCCTTGGCAGCGCCTTTCAGACCGTACTCGGTAACCATGATCTGCATCTGCTGGCAATCAGCCATGGGGTGAGAGAGCCGACGCCCAAAGATACCCTCGACGAAATTCTTAATGCCAGTGACGGCGACACTCTGCTGCAGTGGCTGCAGCAGCAACCGCTGCTGATCAGCGTGCGCGACTACACCATTGTGCATGCCGGCATTCCACCAAACTGGACGCTGGATATGGCGAAAAGGATGGCTGCGGAGGTTGAGCAGGTGTTGCAGTCTGATCAGGCGGGGTGCTATTTCGAAGGTATGTATGGCAATCAGCCCGATAGTTGGGACGATGCCCTGAGTGGTCCGGCGCGCTGGCGTTTGATCACCAACTATCTTACCCGCATGCGTTTTTGCACCGCATCGGGGCAGCTCGATCTGGCCGCCAAGACCGGGCCGGAAGATCTGCCGCTGGAATTGGCTGATGATTTCGCGCCCTGGTTTAGTTTCGAAGACCGCAAGACCAGAAACGATAAGATTATCTTTGGTCACTGGGCGGCGCTTGAGGGCAGATACTGTGGGGCTAACCTCTTTCCGCTCGATACCGGGTATGTGTGGGGCGGTGCTCTGCGGTTGATGAATCTCGACACTGGTGAGGTCTTTCAGCAGCAGGCCTAAAGACCGTAGGTTCGGCGGCTGGCTATATTTTTGTGGTGTTGGCGCGGTCAAGCGTCTGGCATTAAGATCAAATAATAAATAGATTTCAGGAAATTTCCGGAATTTGGCGGGACGTGTCAGGCAGGTGATAGAGATGACAGGAACAACGAGCGGATCAAAGGGTTAAGGCACGCGGTAAATACCTCCGTGTTCGCTCGCTGTTTGCGGGTCGCGTGCCAGTTGTGTATTTTTCTACCCTTGTTCGGTGGATCTTAACCCGTAATGTGCCGGCTTTATGTTGTGCAAAATAATCGCTGTGAGGAATCAGATGAAACAGAAGACCAAAGCCATAAAACAATTGACTAAAGCCAACCTGAGTCTGGGCGCCGCACTGATCAGCCTGATACTGGTGGGCGGTTGTGCGGACAAGCAGGCCCCGCAACCGCTGCTATCGGGCATTGATATGGCGGGCATGGATACCTCTGTGCGCCCCCAGGATGATTTCTATCGCTATGCCAATGGCGGCTGGCTGCAGAGCACCGAAATTCCGGCCGATGAAGTGGGTTGGGGCAGTTATATGACGCTGCGCAAAGAGAGCCTTGAGCAGTCCCGCGCGATTGTCGAGGAGGCCGCGGCCGATGCTGGTGACGATCCGGCGAAAATCAAGATTGGTGATTATTACAATGCCTTTCTCGATGAAGAAAAAATCGAGTCGCTGGGTATCACTCCTATAGCTGACTATCTGCAGGCCATCGACAAGCTAACCAGCCACGACGATGTGATTGCCTTTATGGGCAAGGCTAATCCTGATGGTATCGATGGTCCGTTCAATATCTATGTCGGGCAGGATGATAAACAGGCGACCAGCTATATTTTGCACTTTGTCGAATCCGGCCTTGGCCTACCCGATCGCGATTACTACACCGACCAGTCGGAGCGCGGTCAGGAGATTATTGGTCGCTATAAGCAATATCTCGGCGATATGCTGACCCTGACCGGTGATAAAGACGCCAACGCTGCAGCCGAGCGGATTTTTGCGGTAGAGTCAAAGCTGGCGGCCAATCAATGGGACAAGGTTGATAACCGCGACGCCGACAAGCGGTATAACAAGTATTCCCGTAAGCAGTTTTACGATCTGCTTTCAGAGCTTAATGTGGATGACTATATGCGCGGCGTTGGCGTTGAGGTTCCCGACCACTTGTTGGTTGTTCAGCCAAGCTACTTTGAGGCGGTCAATGGTCTGTTCCGGGAAATTGACCTGCAGTCATGGCAGGACTATCTGCGCGCGCGGGTGCTCGGTGCCTATGCCAGCTATCTCCCCAAAGCCTTTGTCGATACCAGCTTTGAGTTTTACTCCAAGTTTCTCTACGGTCGCCAGGAACAGCAACCACGCTGGCGCAAAGCGATCAACTCGATCAATGGCAACCTCGGCGAGCTGCTTGGCCAACTCTATGTTGCGAAACATTTCTCGCCGGAGTCAAAGGCGCGCATGGTTACCATGGTCGACAATCTGATAGCCGCTTATGCCGAATCGATTAAAAATCTCGACTGGATGAGCGACGAAACCAAGCAGCAGTCGCTGGTCAAACTCTCCAAGTTCACACCCAAGATTGGTTATCCGGACACATGGAAAGATTACTCAGCCCTGGCGATCAAGGCCGATGATCTGGTTGGCAATATCAAGCGCTCACGCATTTTTGGCCACAATGAAAATATGGCCAAGCTCGGTGCGCCGATTGATCGCGGCGAATGGTTTATGGCGCCACAGGAAGTGAACGCCTATTACAATCCGGGATTAAACGAGATTGTTTTCCCTGCCGCTTATCTGCAGCCACCAAACTTTATTCCGGAAGCAGAGGACGCCTACAACTACGGTACCATCGGCAGCACCATCGGCCATGAGATTGGCCACGGATTTGACGATCAGGGCAGCAAGTACGACGGTGACGGAAACCTGAAAAGCTGGTGGACTGATCACGACCGCGAAGCCTTTGAGCAACGCACCAAAGGGTTGGTTGAGCAGTTCAGCAAGTTCGAGGCACTGCCTGGTCTGTTTGTGAATGGTGAGCTGACGCTGGGTGAGAACATCGGTGATCTGGGCGGCACATCTATCGCACTCAAGGCTTACCATATGTCACTGCAGGGCAAACCTTCGCCAGTGATTGATGGGTTTAGTGGCGACCAGCGCTTCTTCCTTGGCAATGCCCAGTCGAGCCGTATCAAGTGGCGAGATCAGATCCTCGAGATCATTGTTAAAACCGACCCCCACTCGCCGGATGTCTACCGTATCAACGGTGTCTTCCCCAATATGCCGGCGTTCTATAAGACCTACGATGTGAAGGCAGGCGACAAGTTGTTCTTGCCCGAACAGCAGCGGGTTAAGATTTGGTAGTGCCATGACTTAAGGCTGATAAACAGTTTTCCAGGCGAAAAAAAACCGGATGTTTAACAATCCGGTTTTTTTATTTTTCAGGGAAAGCCGAGCGTAAAACTTACTCGCCGCTTACCTCTTCAACGTCTGCTGTGTCGTTAGCGGCGCGATCAACCAACTCGACATAGGCCATAGGCGCATTGTCACCGCTGCGGTTGCCGCACTTAAGAATACGAACGTAGCCGCCTGGACGCTCGAGGAAGCGTGGGCCGAGATCGCTGAACAGCTTGCCGACGGCCGCTTTGTTGCGCAGACGGTCAAAAGCCAGACGACGATTAGCAACGCTGTCTTCTTTAGCCAGAGTAATAAAGGGTTCAGCGAAACGACGCAGCTCCTTGGCCTTGGGCAGAGTGGTTTTAATCAGCTCGTGCTCAACCAGTGAAGCAGTCATGTTGCGGAACATAGCTCTTTTGTGAGAGCCGCTTTTGTTCAGTTTGCGGCCACTGTAGCGATGACGCATGTTCTTATTCCTTAGTTCGTTGCTTTCTCAGCAATGATATCTCTCAAACTCTTTTAATCTGGTTGCCCAGTGTTAAACGAGTTCGCGTTCACTCTTCAAACTTGCCGGGGGCCAGTTCTCGAGGCGCATGCCCAGAGACAGACCGCGTGAAGCCAGCACGTCTTTGATTTCAGTTAGCGACTTCTTGCCCAGGTTTGGCGTCTTCAGCAGCTCAACTTCGGTGCGCTGAATCAGATCACCGATATAGTAGATGCTCTCTGCTTTCAGGCAGTTGGCTGAACGTACAGTCAGCTCAAGATCGTCAACCGGACGCAGAAGGATTGGATCAATCTCTTCTTCTTTCTCTTCCGGCTCTGCGGCAGTCTCGCCTTCCAGGTTCACAAATACGGCCATCTGCTGTTGCAGAATGGTCGCAGCGCGACGGATAGACTCTTCAGGATCGATAGTGCCGTTGGTCTCCAGTTCGAGAACCAGTTTGTCGAGATCCGTGCGGTTCTCAACTCGGGCGTTTTCAACGCTGTAGGACACTTTATGAATCGGGCTAAAGGAGGCGTCGATCTGCAGACGGCCAATAGTTCGATTTTCTTCGTCGCTGATGCGTGCATCAGACGGCTGGTAACCACGACCACGCTCAATGCGAAGCTGCATATTGAGGTTGGTCTTACCAGAAATCGTGGCAATCACATGATCGGGGTTAATAATTTCTACATGGCTGTCGACTTCGATATCGCCAGCTGTGACAACACAGGGGCCTTTCGCGCTCAGGGTCACAGTGGTCTCATCGCGACCTTCCATCACAATGGCGACACCCTTGAGGTTGAGCAGAATGCCCATCACATCCTCATGCACACCTTCAATTGCGCTGTACTCGTGCTCGACACCTTCGATCTCGGCTTCAACAATTGCAGAGCCAGACATCGACGAGAGCAGAATGCGACGCAGCGCATTGCCCAGGGTGTGACCGAATCCGCGCTCAAGCGGCTCCAGCACAACCTTCGCATGGGTGGGGCTGTATGACGTGACGTCAATATTGCGAGGAGTAAGGAATTCGTTGGCAGAATTTTGCATAGTTTTACCTGTGTGAGCTCAAAAATTACTTCGAGTATAGTTCGACGATCAGGTTTTCGTTGATCTCGGCCGGTAAATCAGAACGATCTGGGTTGCGCGTAAACGTGCCTTCCATCTTGTTGCTATCTACATGCATCCATTCAACTTCACCACGTTGTGCGGCCAACTGCATTGCAGTCTGAACTCGCAGCTGCTTTTTCGATTTTTCGCGCAGGCCAACAACATCACCTTCCTGAACCTTGAAAGACGGGATGTTAACCTTCTGGCCGTTAACCAGAATGGCGTTGTGAGCAACAAGCTGACGCGATTCAGCGCGTGTTGCGCCAAAGCCCATACGGTAGACAACATTGTCCAGACGAGACTCAAGCAGAGTTAACAGGTTTTCACCGGTGTTACCCTTGAGTCGAGCTGCTGCTTTGTAATAGTTGCGGAACTGCTTTTCCAGAACGCCATAAATACGACGTACTTTTTGCTTCTCACGCAGCTGAACACCATAGTCAGAAAGGCGACCACGACGCTGACCGTGCTGACCAGGCGCGCTGTCTGCACGACACTTTGATTCCAGCGGACGGACGCCACTCTTGAGGAACAGATCAGTTCCTTCACGGCGTGATAATTTACAAGTTGGTCCAAGATATCTAGCCATTCTATGTCTCTCTTACACGCGACGCTTTTTGGGTGGACGACAGCCGTTGTGCGGCACAGGCGTCACATCCGTAATATTGGTGATTTTGTAACCGGCGTTGTTCAGTGCACGAACCGCTGATTCGCGGCCTGGGCCAGGGCCCTTCACTTCAACGTCAAGGTTTTTCAAACCGTAATCCTTGGCGGCTTCGCCAGCACGCTCTGCTGCAACCTGGGCAGCAAAAGGTGTGCTCTTGCGAGAACCGCGGAAACCTGAACCACCAGAGGTAGCCCACGACAGTGTGTTGCCCTGACGGTCAGTGATCGTAACGATAGTGTTGTTAAACGACGCATAAATGTGCGCGACGCCATCGATAACGGTTTTCTTGACCTTTTTACGGGTGGTTTTAGTTGCTGCTTTAGCCATTGCCGTTCCTAGGATTTATCTTTTAATGGGACGACGCGGCCCTTTACGGGTGCGTGCGTTCGTCTTAGTACGCTGTCCGCGTACTGGCAAATTACGTCGATGACGCAGGCCGCGATAGCAACCCAGATCCATCAGACGCTTGATGCTCATGCTGTTTTCTCTGCGCAGGTCACCTTCAACTTCCTGGTTACCAACGGCAGCGCGCAACAAATCGAGTTGCGCCTCATCTAATGCAGCGATCTTCGTGTCTTCTGCAATACCCACTTCCGCGCAGATTTTTCTCGCGGTAGGGCGTCCGATACCAAACACGTAGGTCAGTGAGATCACTGTGTGCTTGTTATCAGGAATGTTGACACCGGCAATACGGGCCATTCACATTACTCCACTTTTACTAAGGTTTAATCAGTAGCCCCGAGCCCGCAGTAACACTGCGAAAAGGCGCGGTAGGATACCGATAGATCTGTCAAAAATCAACCAGATTATCCCTGGCGCTGCTTGTGACGCGGCTCGACGCTACAGATAACACGAACCACACCTTTGCGGCGTACAACTTTACAATTTCGACAAATCTTTTTAACCGATGCACGTACTTTCACAGCACCACCTCTCTATCGACGGCCAACATTTTTAAGGTTGGCCTTTTTCATCAGCGAATCATATTGCTGGGACATCAAATGTGACTGCACTTGAGCCATAAAATCCATCGTCACAACAACGGCAATTAACAGTGATGTTCCGCCCAGGTAAAACGGCACATTAAAGTACACGTTCAGGAACTGAGGCATCAAACAGATCAGGGTGATGTAGATACCGCCGATCAGCGTGAGACGCGTGGTCACACTATCAATATATTTTGCGGTGTGCTCGCCGGGACGAATCCCTGGCAGATAAGCGCCACCTCTTTTCAGGTTATCGGCGACTTCGCGCGGGTTGTACATCAACGCCGTGTAGAAGAAGCTGAAGAAAATAATCAGGCCTGAAAACAGCAGCACATACAGCGGCTGTCCGGGGCCAATCAACAATGCAATATCCTGTAACCAGTCTGGTGCATTGGTCGCTGATCCAAACCACTGACTTATGGAGGTTGGGAAAAGCAATAAACTGCTGGCAAAAATTGCTGGTATTACACCCGCCATA
>JALRJD010000200.1 GCA_023255165.1 Porticoccaceae bacterium
TTACTCGACTCTATTTTAAAGCAAAGCGGCATGTTCCGCGATAATCAAAAAGTGTCCGAACGTTTGATGGACTCCGGCGACCTTGAAAAAGAGCGCGGCATCACAATTTTGGCTAAGCCAACATCTGTTATCTGGAAAGACACAGTGATTAATATTATTGACACACCAGGCCACGCTGACTTCGGCGGCGAGGTCGAGCGCGTGCTGTCGATGGTGGACTCGGTATTGCTGCTGGTCGACGCCGTAGACGGCCCGATGCCACAGACACGCTTTGTGACTTCCAAGGCTTTCGAACAGGGTCTGCGCCCGATTGTCGTTATCAATAAAGTCGACCGCCCCGGTGCTCGTCCCGACTGGGTGATGGATCAGGTGTTTGACCTGTTTGACAACCTCGGCGCCACCGACGAACAGCTCGACTTTCCGGTTATCTACGCCTCGGCGCTGAACGGCATAGCCGGGCTCGACCCGGAAGATATGGCCGACGACATGACGCCGCTCTATGAAATGATTGTCAATGATGTGCCAGCACCTCAGGTCGACGTTAACGGACCGTTTCAGATGCAGGTTTCAGCTCTGGCCTATGACAGCTATGTCGGCGTAATCGGTGTCGGCCGCATCACCCGCGGTAACCTCAAGCCGGGCCAGCAGGTGGTGGTTAAATCCGCTGACGGCAAAGAGCGCAAAGGCAAAATACTTAATGTGAAGGGTTACCTGGGTCTCGAGCAGATTGAGACACAGCTGGCCAGTGCCGGCGATATTGTCTGCGTTAACGGCATTGATGGTTTGAGCATTTCCGACACCCTGTGTGATCCGGAACATGTTGAAGCACTGCCCGCACTGAGCGTCGATGAACCCACGGTTAGCATGACCTTTATGGTTAACGACTCGCCGTTCGCCGGCCTCGAAGGCAAATATGTCACCACCCGAAATATCAAAGAGCGCCTCGATCAGGAGTTGATTCACAACGTTGCGCTGCGTGTAGTTCAAGGCGACACGCCGGATAAATTTATCGTCTCCGGTCGCGGTGAGCTGCACCTGTCGGTGCTGATCGAAACCATGCGTCGCGAAGGTTTCGAACTCGGTGTCTCGCGCCCGGAAGTGGTGCAGAAAGTTGTCGATGGCAAAATTCACGAGCCATTCGAGCAGGTGGTGATCGACGTTGAAGAGCAGCACCAAGGCTCTGTCATGGAAGAGCTCGGCATGCGCAAAGCCGAGCTGACCAACATGGAACCAGACGGCAAAGGTCGAGTGCGACTTGAATTTATTATGCCTTCGCGCGGCCTGATCGGATTCCGTGGCGCCTTCCTGACCCTGACATCCGGCTCCGGCATTATGACCAGTATCTTTGATCACTACGGCCCGGCCAAAGAAGGTGAGACCTTCTCGCGCAAGAATGGCGTGTTGATCAGCATGGTAAAAGGTAAGACTGCCGCTTACGCACTGTTTAACATTCAGGCTCGTGGTCGTCTATTCTTAGGTCATGCAGTAGATGTATATGAAGGGCAGATTGTCGGTATTCACTCCCGCAACAACGACCTGGTGGTTAACCCGATTAAAGGTAAGCAGCTGACCAACGTGCGCGCCTCGGGCACAGATGAAGCGTTGACCCTGGTGCCACCAATCAAGCATACCCTTGAGCAGGCGCTGGAGTTTATTGAAGATGACGAGTTGGTGGAAGTGACCCCGATCAGCATCCGCGTCCGCAAAAAACTGCTCACTGAAAACGAGCGCAAACGCGCTCCAAAATAAAATGCTGTAAACCGGCGGGCCGCCAAGGCCCGCCATTTTGATGCTACATTACTACCAATGGATGGTGGAACGCCTATGCCGGAACTTAAAAGCGCAGATTCTCTACCCAGAGGATTTCTCTCCTTCTCACTGGTCAGCCAGGAAATTATCTCCGTTCTCTTTGCCTTTTACTCCTATCAGCAAGGCGATATGGATCTGGCCACCTTTTACCTGGCTGTCGCCGCACTGTTGCTGGTCGGCCTGGGTATTCACTCTATCTTTGATCGCCCCCGCGTCGCCCGCGGACTGCTGGCCACAGTGCTGGTGGCGAGCTTTCTCTATCTGCTGGCCGGTGCGCCAGACAGCTCCGCGTTGCTCTGGTGCCTGACCATTATCCCGGTGCTGGTCGGCAGCTTCGGTTATCGCCACAGTGTGTTTATTCTCGGCGCGCTGTTTGCCGTGTCTCTGTGGCTGTTTTATGCCGCGGGCGACTTCTGGCTGATGCCGACCTACAGTGATGTCACCGTGGTACGGTTTCTCTCTTCCTTTGTGGTGCTGTCACTGTTTGCGGTGGCCATGGACAACGCGCACTCGCGCAGTCTCAACCGCTACAAGGATCTCTCCCGCCGCGTTGACCAGATCGCCCACCAGGATCAGTTGACCCAGCTGCCCAACCGCCATGATATGGAGCGACGACTGGAGAAGAAATACCAGCAATATCGGCTGGTCAATCAGCCTTTCTCAATACTGCTCGCCGATCTCGACAACTTTAAATTTATCAATGATCGCTACGGCCACGATGCCGGCGACGATGTCCTGCACGCCATCGGCGCGCTGCTCGGTGAACCGCTGCGCGGAGAAGATGTGGTGGCACGCTGGGGTGGTAATGAGTTTATGGTGCTATTGCCCACAGCCAATTCCGAGGCCGCCGTGAATATCGCCGAGCGACTGCGCGCCCAGGCGGGCAAACTGGCGCTGGAAGCACAGGGTGACACCCTGCGCACCTCGCTGAGTATAGGCGTTGCCTCTATCGACAAATGCACTGGCATTGACGACCTGATATCAACCGCCGAAAACGGTCTTTACCAGGCCAAACATATGGGGCGCGATATGGTTGTAGTTGGTTAGCCAACCGCTCAGCACTGCGCATGCCGGAAACAGGCCGTGGTGTGATCGTTGACCACTCCGGTGGCCTGCAGATGGGCGTAACAGATTGTGCTGCCAAAAAATTTAAAACCGCGCTGTTTCATATCCTTGCTGATTTTATCCGACAACTCTGTCGACGCCGGAATCTGCGCCTGCGAAGTCCAGCGGTTGGTGATCGGTGTGCCATCGACAAAGCCCCAGATATAGTCGCTAAAACTGCCGAACTGATTTTGCAGCTCAATAAAGCAGCGCGCATTGGTCACAGTGCTGGCCACCTTGAGGCGATTGCGAACAATGCCGGGATTCTGTAGCAGGCGCTCAATATCCTGCTCATCAAAAGCCGCCACCCGCTGCACATCAAAATTGGCAAAGGCCTCGCGGTAATGTTCGCGCTTGCGCAGGATGGTGATCCACGAGAGCCCCGCCTGAGCCCCCTCGAGCACAACAAACTCAAACAGGGTGCGATCATCACGGCAGGGCACGCCCCACTCATTATCATGGTAGTGCTGATAGAGAGGATCTTCTCCACACCAACTGCAACGAACAATCTCTGACATTTATCTCTCCCGGGGTTATCGATATTTATCTTCAGCATAATCGACTATGCTAACCACCATAGACAATTTAACTAACCCAAAAAGTCAGTCCGACTCTAACCCAGTAAAGAGTGCAATGATTAAACGCTTTCCGGATATACGGCCCTACAAAACGCAATTTATCGCAGTCACCAAGCCCCATCAACTTTACGTTGAAGAGTCAGGCAACCCGGATGGCGTTCCGGTGCTGTTTGTCCACGGCGGCCCCGGTGGCGGTACCAGCGCCACAGACCGCTGTTTTTTTGATCCGGAAAAATACCGCATTATTCTTTTCGATCAACGCGGCGCGGGGCGCTCCACACCGCACGCTCTGCTCGACGACAACAACACCGCGGCACTGATCGACGATATCGAAGTAATCCGCGCAACCCTCAACGTCGAGCGCTGGGTGGTGTTTGGCGGCTCCTGGGGCTCGACCCTCGGCCTGCTCTATGCGCAGCAATATCCCGAGCTGGTTTTAGGATTGATCCTGCGCGGTATTTTCTTATGCCGTGACGAAGATATTCAGTGGTTCTATCAGGATGGCGCCGGTCGAATTTTCCCCGACTACTGGCAGCAGTACAGCCAGGTGATCCCGGAGGAAGAGCGCGGCGATATGGTCGCTGCATTTTATCGTCGCCTCACCGGCGAGAATGAATTGGAGCGCATGGCCGCGGCCAAGGCCTGGTCAATCTGGGAAGGGCACTGTGCAACCCTGCACAGCAATCATGAAGTGGTTGAACGTTTTGCCAGCCCGCATATGGCCATGGCAATGGCGCGTATCGAAGCTCACTTTTTTATCAATAAGGCTTTTATCAAGCCCAACCAGATTGTCGAAAACGCACACCGGCTCAAGGATATTCCCGGCACCATTGTCCACGGCCGCTACGACATGGTCTGTCCGGTCAACCAGGCCTTTGCCCTCAGTGATGCCTGGCCCAGCGCCAAACTGGAAATTATTCCCGATGCCGGGCACGCTTCCAGCGAGCGCGGTATTACCGATGCCCTGGTGCGCGCCACCAACAGACTGGCCTTCCACCTTGAAAGCCAGGAGTAAGAACAAGCAACAATGATTGGACTTATTCAGCGTGTCAGCCACGCCAGTGTCAGCGTCGACAAG
The DNA here is from genome assembly GCA_023255165.1 of Porticoccaceae bacterium. Lineage (GTDB taxonomy): Bacteria > Pseudomonadota > Gammaproteobacteria > Pseudomonadales > Porticoccaceae > HTCC2207. The sequence goes on from JALRJD010000200.1 coordinate 4,570, forward strand.
ACAGTCTGCGCGGAAATCGATCAGGGCATTCTGTTGCTGTTGGCGGTCGAGCCTGAGGATCAACTCGACAATGCCGACCGGCTTCTGGAAAAAGTACTGAACTATCGGTTGTTTTCTGATGCGGAAGGCAAAATGAATCTGTCACTGCGGGATATTCAGGGCGGCCTTTTAGTAGTCTCGCAATTCACTCTTGCCGCCAACACCAAAAAAGGACTGCGCCCAAGCTTTACCTCGGCTGCGGCGCCGGATTATGCCGAAGCGCTCTACAACCATTTCACCGAACGCGCACAAACCATTCACAATAACACCGGGTTCGGTATCTTTGCCGCGGATATGCAGGTGTCTCTATGCAACGACGGGCCGGTTACTTTTCTATTGCAGGTTTAGGCCAAATCTCTGCTCAACGCTTCGCCATTTACAACTACTGCTTAAGCGCCGCCACAAGGCGTTGATGAAATCCCTCAAAACCGCCATTACTCATAATTACAATATGAGCTCGCCGCCCGTTACCGGCCAACTGCTTACCAATCAATTCCAGAGTTTGCCGCAGCAGCTGATCAATATTGTCGCAAACCGTGGCTGGCACAGAACAAGCGGAGGCCACCGACTGCAGATCCCAGTTTACCGCCGGGCCCTTGTACCACAGCGCGCTGTCCGCGGCGGCAACGGCATCACTTAATGCCGCTTTGTGCAGCCCCATTTTCATCGTCGCCGAGCGCGGCTCAACAATTGCCACGACTGTCTCATCGCCCACTTTTGCCCGCAGTCCTTCAACCGTGGTGGTAATCGCTGTCGGGTGGTGGGCAAAATCATCATACACAGTAATCCGATCATCCCTGTAGATCACTTCCATGCGCCGCTTGACGCCAACAAACTGGCATAGAGCCTCGCAGGCACTTGCCAGACTGACACCCACAGTGCCGGCCGCAATCACTGCGGCAACCGCATTGAGCACATTGTGTCGGCCGCTGTGCTGCCAATCGACAACAGCACTGTTTCCGGCCGGATCAGTGATTTCAAACCTTGAGCCATCCGTGGCAAGCAATTGATAACGCCAGCCGGATTGAGCACTAGCGTCATCGCCCATTTGGGAAAACGTCTCAATCCGACTCCAGCAGCCTTTGTCGATAACCTGTTGCAGATTGCTTTCGCTGTGCGGATAGATCACATAGCCATTGCTCGGCAGAGTCCGCACCAGATGATGAAACTGCTTCTGAATCGCCGCCAGATCATCAAAGATATCGCCATGATCAAACTCGAGATTATTCATAATCAGGGTATTGCTGTGGTAGTGAACAAACTTCGAGCGCTTATCAAAAAAGGCGCTGTCGTACTCGTCCGCCTCCACCACAAAGTAGCCTTTGCGACCGCTTCCCTCGGCGCTATCACGCCCCAGCCGGGCGGAGAGGCCAAAATCCAGCGGCACTCCACCGATCAGAAAACCGGGTTGCAGCCCGGCCTGATCGAGAATCACCGCCAACATACTGCTTGTTGTGGTTTTGCCATGGGTGCCGGCGACCGCCAGCACATAGCGGTCGCGCAAAATATTCTCACCCAGCCATTGGGGACCGGAAGTATAGGCAAGACCATGGTCGAGCATATATTCCACACAGGGATTACCCCGCGACATGGCATTGCCAACAATAATCAGGTCTGGAGCCGGCTGCAGTTGCCGCGGATCAAAACCCTCGATCAACTCAATGCCCGCCAACTGCAGCTGGGTGCTCATCGGCGGGTAGACATTGGCATCACAGCCGGACACCTGATGCCCGAGCTGCTTGGCCAGTTGCGCCAGGCTGCCCATAAAGGTGCCGCAGATACCGAGAATATGAATATGCATGGGTTTCCTTTTTTATCTGTCGCCTGATTTGCTTTAGCTCGTCCGGATTAGCTTTTCTGGTTTGGCTTTGGGCTTTTTGGATTAAAGCAAGTTGACCACGATTATGGCATCCGACTAAAAAAACTCCTAAATATCTGCGCGTTTACAGCGCTTTTTGGTCTAGTTTTTAAGCTAAAGGTCAAACCGGATTTCAATGCATATCCAGCTGCCACAGCCCAAACAACAGGTTAAAGATTTGCTCAGCAAGCGTTCCGCCATTATCGCCAGTGCAATTATTCTCGCCACCTGCGGATGCAGCAGTGGGGGAGGCGGGCAATCTTCCTCCGACACCGAAGTTACCATTCCCCCGCTTGAAACCAGTCAGGACACCGGCCAGAGCCTGGACAACAGCCGACCACCCTGGAACAGCTTCCAGCAGCAACCGCAAGACCCGGAAAATCTGGATCAACTGGCCAGCAATTTTGAAACCGACGAATATAACGCCATGGGCGCGCTGCAACTGATTCATGCCTCCAGTGCCTACGCCCGTGGCGCAACCGGCGCTGGCGTTCAGGTGGGCATTATCGATTCCGGGGTCTATGAGCAGCATATTGAGTTTGCGCAAACTCAGGCAGGGCTTGCCGGCGACAAGGTCGACTATGCCGGCAGCGACTACAGTGCCACCAATCCGCGCAGCAACAGCGCCATCAGCCACGGCACCGTTGTCGCCGGCGTGATTGCCGCCAACCGCGATGAGCCGGCGTCAAGCCCTAACACCAACACCGGCAATAATGGCGCCAGCAATGGAATCAATATGCATGGCGTGGCCTTCGACGCCAGCCTGCTGGTCTACGAGATACCGCTTGGCTCAAGTGACGCGCCCTACAACCCGATCAATGTTGACGATATTACCTTTGGCGATGACAACTACTTTGCCAACCGCTTTGCCGCCATGGCCAACCAGGTCGATATTATCAATCTGAGTTTTGGCTTTCCCGGGGTTATCACCTCCTATTCAAAAGCCCAGATCCAATCGGCATTCAGCCTCAGCCTCAACGCCCTGCGGCAGTCCAACCGGGCGCGGGGCGAGCGCGCCATCTTTGTGGTTGCCGCCGGCAACGCCTGGAACGATGTCGACGATTCCGGCAATCCGGTTGCGGCCGACTCGCCAGAACTGCTACCCGGCTTGCCCTACCTGTTTCCCGAACTCAAAGACCATATGCTCGCCGTGGCCGCGGTCGACAACAGCGGCAAGATCGCGTTCTATTCCAACCGCTGCGGCGTCGCCGCTGACTTCTGCCTGGCCGCGCCCGGTGGTGGCGATGGCAACGACAACGGCATTGTTGAAACCGGCGAACGAATATGGGGGCCAACATCACCAAATGATAGCGCCGAAGCGAATACTTACTATTATGCTGGCGCAATCGGCACTTCATTTGCTGCGCCACTGGTCAGCGGCTCTCTGGCGCTGCTAAAACAGATGTTTCCCACCGTCGGCAATCACGAGTTGGTCAGCCGCCTGTTAACTACCGCCAATAAAACCGGCATCTATGCCGACACAAGTATTTATGGTCAGGGCCTGCTCGATCTGCATGCCGCCACCAGCCCGGTTGGCGCCCTTGCGGTTGCCAGCGGCAGCAATCTCAGCGATGGTCTGAGTAATCTCAATGCAAGCACCATCAACACCTCGCCTGGAGGTCTTGGCAGCAGCCTGCTCAGCGCCCTGGAGGGCGAAACCCTGGCGCTGTTTGACCAGCAGGGCTTTCCCTTTTACAGCGATGCCAGCGTGCTGATCCACCAAACCCGCCGGATGATCTCTACACAGCTGCAACACCGGCAACAGCGATTTGAGAATGGTGCCCAACTGCAGCTGGGGCTTGCGCGCTCAATACTGGGCGACTCTGATTCCTCAATACCAGCGCAACAATCGGATTTGCAGCCCGGTTATCTGGCTTTTCAGTTCAACAGCCAATCCGGCGGCCAGCGCTTTATCGGCGTCAATACCAACCCCGGCTGGTTTTTCGGCCTCTATGCAGACAACCTTGTATCGCCCGCCAGCAGTCCCGAGGGCAACCGTTTTGCCGCGCCCTGGCTGAGCTTTGCTCGCAATGGTTGGAGCGCTGGTGGCGCCATGGCGGTCGGGTCGGGCAATCTGCGTTTAGGGTTATTTGAAGGTTCCCCGGTTGACCGGCTATTGGTCTCAGACCGGCAACACAACAGCCATGGCGGACTATTTGAATACAGCTTTTCAGGGGCGCTTTTCAGTGGTTTAAACGCGAACGCCGATTTTAACCTGAATATTATGGGCGGGTTTATCCGCGAGGTGAGTAGCCTGCTGGGCAGCAGTCTCGGGGAGGCGCTCGGTCAATTTACCAACAACGCCACGCGCTTTGCAGGCATCAGTGGTCGGCTGCAACTGAACAATAACTGGCAGGGCATCTTTGCGCTCTATCGCGGCATCACTGAGAGTGGTTCCGACAACTCCGAACAAAATAGATACCGCCTGCTCAATCTGGACAGGTCGCTCAGCAGCAATGCCTGGTCGCTCGGCTTTAATCACTCACCGCAGTGGAACAAAGACGATCAGCTCAGTATCACCGTGCATCAACCACTGCGCATCGGCAGCGGCCATGGCAACCTGCGCATTGCCAGTGGTCGAACCATCGATCGTCAGGTCAGCTATAAAACCATCGATTTCGATCTGCAGCCGCACGGGCGTGAGCAACAGTTTGAACTGCGATACCAGTTTAAATGGGCCCGGCCACTAAAATGGCGCGGCCGGGAATTTCAAACCGGAGAGTTTATCAGCGCCGCCAGAATCAACTATATTGTGCAGCCCGATCACAATCCTCTTGCCCCGGATTATGCCGTGATCGAATTTTCACTATTTAAGCCGCTAACCCGCTAGTTCTCCCTTCCTGCTCGCCAGCTAAACCTTTAACATAGCCCCCAACTAAAATGGACTAGTTGGAAGAGAGAGTTATATGGCCAAAAGAAATGCGTTTTATGCACAATCTGGAGGCGTCACCTCGGTGATCAACGCCTCTGCCTGCGGAGTGATTGAAACCTGCCGCGCCAACAAAGACAAAATCGGCACACTCTATGCCGGTAGAAACGGCATTATTGGCGCACTGCACGAAAACCTGATCGACACCAGCAAAGAGACCGCCTCCGCGGTCGCCTCACTGAAACACACGCCCGGCGGCGCCTTTGGTTCCTGTCGCTACAAAATGCAAAATATCGACGACAACCCCGCGGAATACGAGCGCCTGGTTGAGGTATTCAAAGCGCACAATATTGGCTATTTCTTCTACAACGGCGGCGGCGACTCCGCTGACACCTGTCTGAAAGTGGCGCAGATTGCCGAGCGCATGAACTATCCGATTCAGGCCATTCATATCCCCAAGACCATCGACAATGACCTGCCGTTTACCGATTGCTCGCCCGGGTTTGGCTCGGTGGCAAAATATGTTGCGGTCTCGACTAAAGAGGCGAGCCTGGACATCGCCTCCATGGCCGCCTCGTCGACAAAAATATTTATTCTTGAAGTGATGGGGCGCCATGCCGGCTGGATCGCCGCCTCGGGCGGGCTGGCTGCAGAGCAGGCCGGTGATCCGCCACATATTATTGTGTTCCCGGAAATTCCCTTTGTGCGTGAAGAGTTTATTGCCAAAGTCGATGCCACCGTCAAAGAAAAAGGTTACTGCGTGGTGGTCGCCTCCGAGGGCGCCAAGTATGCCGATGGCGCATTGATTTCGGGTTCGCTGCATAAAGATGCCTTTGGCCACCAGCAACTCGGCGGCGTTGCCCAAACCCTGGCGAGCATGGTCAAGCACAGCCTTGGCCACAAATATCACTACGCGCTGTCGGACTATCTGCAGCGTTCGGCCCGCCACATTGCTTCAAAAACCGATGTGGAACAGGCCTACGCGGTGGGTCGCGCGGCGGTCGAAAAAGCGCTCGAGGGCAAACACACAATTATGGTCACCATTGAGCGCGGCACAGGCAAAAAGTACAGCTGGTCGCTGGGCGAAGCCTCGCTGGCCAAAGTGGCCAATGTGGAGAAGAAAATGCCGCGCTCCTTTATCACCAAAGATGGCTTTGGCATTACCGACAAAGCGCGCGAGTATTTTCAGCCACTAATTGTCGGCGAAGATTATCCACCCTTTAAAAATGGCATTCCTCAGTACGCCAAACTGAAAAATATTCTGATCGACAAGAAACTGAAAAATGGTTTTGAAGGCTGAGGACTTGCCAGCGAATAACCTGTGACAGCGAAAACTATAACACTGCGCGCGGCAGCGGTTCGCCCTGCAAAAATGCGCGCAGATTTTCCACCGTCTGATCCACCAAGCGCTGTCGCGATTGCCGGGCTACCCAGGCGCAGTGAGGCGTCACAATTAAATTGCCAATGTCCCTGTCGAGCAAAAGGTTACCATCCCGCGGCGGCTCACTGGTCAAGACATCCACCCCCGCTCCGGCAATATCATTGTTGATCAGTGCCCGCTTCAATGCCGCTTCATTGACTATGCCGCCACGAGCCGTATTGATCAAAATCGCCGACGGTTTCATCAGCGCCAACTCGGCTTCAGCAATCAAATTGTCCGTCTCTGCAGTCAGCGGGCAGTGCAAACTGACAATATCCGCACAACGCAAAAACGCCTTAAACTCAACGCGCTGTAGCTCACTCTGGCCAGTCTCGGAATTCTGCGAATAGTCGCGACCGGGCAGCGCGGCATAGATAACCCGCATACCAAAGGCCTCCCCGACTTTCGCCACCGCGCGGCCCAGATCACCGGCGCCGACAATACCCAACACCTTGCCCTGTAGCTCCTCCACCGGAAAATCGAGCAGACAGAAAAACGGGCTCTGCTGCCAGGTGCCGTCCAGGGCTGCCTGTTGATAGTCATTCAGCCTGGTGACCAGCGCCAGTATCAGCGCCCAGACATGTTGCACCACCGATCCGGTGCTGTATTTCACCCCATTGCATACCGCCACGCCGCGCTCAGCCGCCGCCTTTAAGTCGATCACATTGGTGCCGGTAGCGAGCACCGAAATCAGTTTTAATGCCGGCGCCTGGGATAGATTCAAAGCAGTGATTGGCGCTTTATTGGTCAGTACAATATCGGCGTCGGCAATGCGCTCACCCACCTGTCGCGGCGCGGTCTCGTGATACACAGTCCAGTCGATTGGCAGTGCCAGCAGAGGGCCGAGATCCAGATCCCGCGGACCCAGACTATCGCAATCGAGAATAACGCCCTTCATGCGCCGCGCCCCATATCAGTGGCTATCCCAGAACTTGCGCATCTCAACGTAGAGAAACGATGCGGTCCAGGTAATCAGCACCAGCCCGGTCAGTGATTCGATACCGACCAGATAGCGCAGATGGCCCACCGGCGCGATATCGCCAAGGCCGAGAGTGGTGAAGGTGGTAAAGGAAAAATATGCGCAGTCGAGCAATGTGCCGGAGATGGCGCCTTCGAGATGGCCCCAGTCCGCGCTGTGATGCATCGCGTAGTAGGCCAGCGCAAATAGCCAGATCTCGAGCACATGGGCGAGCAGCGCACCGAGAACGCCGAGCACAATCCGGAAGCGATGGCGGACCTTTAATTTAGGCATCAACAGGGTCATCTGAAAGAGAATTTCATAGTGAATAATCACCGCAAGCGCGACGACCGCACTAACCACCAAAAAGACTGTGAGCATAACTTGCGCCTCTCTATGCGCCTCTGTTGTTCTGGCTTGATGTGACGAGACCAATCGTAACCCAGACTGGCTAGGGTTTAACACTCCGCCGAAACCGACAAGCCCCGATTAGGCGCTATGATATTGACCGCCAACATCGCATAATACGCGCCACCTGTTGACCAGCACCTGGTAACCACAATTCTATCCATAGCTTCAGGACAATAATAACCATGTCTGCACTGCTTAATTTCTATCAAAACAGCGTTTTGCGCCATCCAATTGTCGCCATTCTTGCGGTTTTTGCACTGGCCACAGCCATGGCTTTTGGGCTGCCCAACTTCAAACTCGACGCCTCGGCGGATTCCCTGACTCTGGAACATGATGACGACCTTAATTATTTCCGTCAGGTGGTGCAGCGCTATGGCAGCGACAACTTTCTTATTGTGACCTTCTCGCCAAAACAAGGCGATCTGTTTGACGATGAAAACCTGCAGACACTGTCGTCCCTGCGCGACGATCTGGCAAAAATCAAAGGTGTCGAGAGCATGCTCTCGCTGCTCGACGTGCCACTGCTCTACAGCCCGAAGATTGGCGTGGCCGATCTTAAGCACCAGCTCAACACACTGCTCTCGCCCGGCGTCGATCGCCAGCTGGCGCGACAGGAATTTCTCACCAGCCCAATCTACAAAAACCTGATTTTAAGCCCGGATGGCGAAACCACCGGCATGCTCGCCACCCTCGAGCTGGACCAGAAATATCTCGATCTGGTCAACCACCGCGATGCACTGCGCCTGACCAAAAGCCAGCAGGGGCTGACCCCGGAACAGCAGCTGGAGCTGGATCGCGTCAGCCAGGAGTTCCTCGACTACCGCACCGCCAAAGCCGCGGAGACCCATCAACTGGTGGCCGATGTGCGCAGCCTGATGGATGGCTATCGCGACCGCGCAACCATCTTCCTCGGCGGTCCGGACATGATCACCGCTGATATGATCGACTTTATCAAAAGCGATCTGGTGGTCTTTGGCACCGGCATTCTGATCTTTGTGATTGTTACACTGGCATTGATTTTCCGGCAGTTGCGCTGGGTTATTCTGCCGCTGGCCACCTGCGCGCTATGTCTGGTGATTATCCTCGGCTTCCTCAGCTGGATTGACTGGCGCCTCACCGTGATCTCGTCAAACTTTGTCTCGCTGTTGCTGATTATCACTCTGGCGCTGACCATGCACCTGATTGTGCGCTACCGCGAACTGCACCGCAGTCAGCCCAACGCTACCCAGGAACAACTGGTTATCGGCACCGTCAGCTCGATGGCCAAGCCCTGCCTCTACACCGTGCTGACCACCATTGTCGCCTTCCTCTCACTGGTGGTGAGTAATATTCGCCCGGTGATCGATTTCGGCTGGATGATGACCATGGGCATCTCGCTGGCGCTGGTTGTTGCCTTTGTTATTATTCCCGCCGGCATGATGCTGCTCGGCAAAGGCAAGACCCGCGGCGGCGATGACAACTCGGCCTCGTTTACCTCCGTGTTTGCCCGCTTTACCGAACATCACGGCACGCTGGTAATCGTTATTTCCCTCGGGTTGGCCGTGCTCTCCGTGGTGGGCATCACCCGCCTGGAAGTGGAAAACCGCTTTATCGACTACTTCCGCAGCGACACCGAAATATATCAGGGCATGGAAATTATCGACGCTTCGCTGGGCGGCACCACGCCGATGGATATTATTTTGCAGGCGCCAACATTTGCTTCGGCCGATCAGAGTGGGGAGCAAAATTTTGTCGCAGCCGAGAATAGCGAATATGGCGATGATGCCTTTGCCGACGATGCTTTTGCCGCCGACCCATTTGCGGAAGATCCATTTGCTGAAGAGTCATCCGCCGACAGCGAGTACGCCGACGACCCATTTGGCGACGATGCCTTCGATGAAGCCGGAGACAGCGCTGACAACGGCAACCAACTGAAAGACACCTACTGGTTTACCTCAACCGGCCTCGCCGATCTGGAAAAGCTGCAAACTTTTATCGAATCGCTGCCAGAGGTTGGCAAAGTCAGCTCGCTGGTGCAGATCTACGATGTCGCGAGCGACCTCAGCGGCCACAAGCTCAACGACTTCGAAATCGCCTTTATGCGCAAAAGCTTTGGCGACGATATCTACCGCCAGATGGTTGCACCCTACCTGATTGAAGATATCGACGAGGCGCGTATCCAACTGCGCGCCATGGAAACCCAGGGGCTGCTGCGCCGCGCCGATCTGCTGGAAAAGATTCGCGACTACGCGGTAAATGAAGTCGGCATTGCGCCGGAAAATATCCGCTTCACCGGGCTGCTGGTGCTCTACAACAACATGTTGCAGAGTCTCTATAAATCGCAAATTTTGACTCTGGGTGCGGTATTTGTCGGCATTATGTTTATGTTTCTGGTGCTGTTCCGCTCAGTGAAAATTTCTGTTATCGCCATTCTGCCCAACTTTCTCGCCGCCGGTATCGTGCTTGGCGGCATGGGTCTGGGCGGTATTCCGCTGGATATGATGACCATTACCATTGCCGCAATTACTGTCGGCATCGGTGTCGACCACGCGATTCACTACCTCACCAGATTCCAGGCTGAGTTCAAGATCGACGGTGACTATATCGCCTCCATGCACCGGGCTCATGCGAGTATTGGTCTGGCGCTGTTTTACACCGCCATCACGATTATCGCAGGCTTCTCGATACTGGCGCTGTCGAACTTTATTCCGTCGATTTACTTTGGCCTGCTCACCGGCCTGGCGATGACCGCGGCATTGCTCGGCTCAATGACCCTGCTGCCAAAGCTGATTCTGATCACCAAACCACTGGGTCCCGGACGCACAGACTAAACCGCTAACGCTAAAACGCTGGCCCTGAAAACGCATTTTTAAATGGACAACTAAAAGCCCGATGCCACTTGTCACCCTGCAGGACATCTATCTCAGTTATGGCCAGCCGCCGCTGATTGATCACATTAACCTGGTGATCGAGCCCGGCGAGCGGGTCTGCCTGATCGGCCGCAATGGCGCCGGCAAATCGACATTGCTGAAAATTCTCACCGGTCAGGTTATTGCCGACGACGGCGTGCTGAAACGGGCCGCCGGAGTAAAAATTGCCCAGCTCGAACAGTCCGTTCCCCACGACGCCACCGGCTCCGTGTTTGATGTGATTGCCGAAGGTCTCGGCGAAGAGGGCAAACTGGCCGCGCGCTATCACCATTTGATCCTGCAACTCGGCAACGACCCCAGCGATCAGGTGTTGCGCGAACTGGAGGAGGTTCAGGCGGAACTCGAACGGGTTGATGGTTGGGACATCAACCAGCGAGTCGAGGCTATTGTCACCAAGATGGAACTCAATCCAGACGTCGATATCTCCAGCCTCTCCGGCGGTTACAAGCGTCGCGTTCTGCTGGCGCGAGCCCTGGTCTGCAACCCTGACCTGCTGCTGCTCGATGAGCCCACCAACCATCTGGATATCGACGCCATTCAGTGGGTCGAGCAATTTCTGCTCAAATGGGAGGGCGCACTGCTGTTTATCAGCCACGACCGCCGATTTATGGACAATCTGGCTACCCGCTTTATCGAGATTGATCGCGGCCAGCTGGCCGAGTTTAACTGCAACTACAGCACCTATATCCAGCGCAAAAAAGAGATGCTGGAGATCGAAGACAAGCACAATGCACTGTTCGACAAACGTCTGTCTCAGGAAGAGGTGTGGATTCGCCAGGGCATCAAGGCGCGGCGCACCAGAAACGAAGGCCGAGTGCGAGCGCTGGAAGCGCTGCGTGTGGAATACGCCAACCGTCGCAAACAGTTGGGCACGGCAAAAATGGATATTCAACAGGCGGAAAAATCCGGCAAGATCGTCGCCGAAGCCGACAATATCAGCTTTGCCTTCGACGATGGCAAGGCCGTGGTGCAGTCATTCTCAACCCTGATTCAGCGCGGTGACAAGGTCGGCCTGATCGGCCGCAACGGCGTCGGCAAAACCACATTATTAAAGCTTCTGCTCGGCCAACTGGAACCGCAGCAGGGCCATATCAAAACCGGCACCAACCTCAATATCGCCTATTTTGATCAGTATCGTTCAGCGCTGGACGAGTCGAAAACGGTTCAGGACAATGTCTCCGGTGGCCGTGATATGCTCGACGTTGGCGGCAAATCGCGGCACGTTATCAGCTATCTGCAGGATTTTCTCTTTAGCCCGGATCGCTGCCGGCAGCCGGTCAGCGCCCTGTCCGGCGGTGAGCGCAACCGTCTGCTCTTAGCCAAACTGTTTACCAAACCCTCCAATATTCTGGTGCTCGACGAACCGACCAACGACCTCGATATCGACACCCTTGACCTGCTGGAAGAACTGCTGATCGACTATAAAGGCACCGTGCTGCTGGTCAGCCACGACCGCGCCTTCCTCAACAATGTGGTCACCAGCACTTTGGTCTTTGAGGGCAATGCCGTGATCAACCAATATGTCGGCGGTTACGACGACTGGCTGCGGCAGCGCAGCGTGGAACAGTCCAAAGCCTCGACCACCTCCAGCCCGGCACCCAAAACCCAAGCCAAGCCGGCCACAAAAAAGCGCTCTTACAAAGTGCAGCGCGAACTGGATATGCTGCCCGGCGAAATCGAAAAGCTGGAAGTTGAGATCGCCGCGATCTCGGAACAGATTAATCAGCCTGACTTCTATCAGGCCGATCGATCCGTCACCGCGCCCATCGAACAAAATCTGGTCGCCCTGCAGGAACAGCTCAACCACTGCTACCAACGCTGGGAAGAACTCGAAGCGGAGTAATCAACAGCTGTTAATTTGGCTAATTCAGCCCCGAACATAGCGTAATGCTGCGCGGGGCTTTAAAATCAACCGATTCTTCATAACCTTAGAACCTTCTTCATGACACAGCTGACAACCGACGCCACCACAACCACTTGCAAACCACTGGTACTGCTAATCCTCGACGGCTTTGGTTACAGCGACCACAAGCAATACAACGCCATCAAAAGCGCCAATGCGCCGACCTGGCAAGCACTGTGGAATGAACGTCCCAAGACCCTGATTCATACCTCGGGCATGGCGGTGGGCCTGCCGGAAGGGCAGATGGGCAACTCCGAAGTGGGCCATATGACACTCGGCGCCGGGCGTGTGGTCTATCAAAACTTTACCCGCATCAACAAAGCGATCGCCGACGGCGACTTCTTTACCAACCCGGTTTACTGCGACGCCATCGACAAAGCCCAGAGCAACGGCAACGCCGTGCATATTATGGGCCTGCTGTCGCCCGGCGGCGTGCACAGCCACGAAGACCATATCAATGCCATGCTGGAAATGGCCGCTCAGCGCGGCGTGGAGAAACTCTATCTGCACGCCTTTCTCGATGGTCGCGATTGCCCACCGCGCAGCGCCCAGCCCTCGCTGGAGAAAACCCAGGCATTGCTGGAAAAACTCGGGGTTGGCAAAATCGCCTCGATCTGTGGCCGCTTCTACGCCCTCGACCGCGACAACCGCTGGGACCGGGTTGCAGAAGCATACGACCTGATCACTGCCGGCAACGCACCCTACAGTGCAAGCAACCCCATCGAAGCGCTGCAAAATGCCTATGCCCGCGATGAGAATGACGAATTTGTCCATGCCACCACTATCTGTGGCGAAGGCGAAGCGCCGGTCACAATGGCCGACGGCGATGCGGTGATCTTTATGAACTTCCGCCCGGACCGCGCCCGCGAAATCAGCCACGCGCTCACCGACCCCCATTTCGACGGCTTTCAGCGCGCCGCAACTCCAAAGCTTTCGACCTTTGTCCAGACCACTGAATACCAGGACAATATCGACGCGCCCTGCGCCTATCCGCCCATCTCGCTGGTCAACTCCATGGGCGACTACCTCGCCAGCCAGGGCAAACATCAGCTGCGTATTGCCGAAACCGAAAAATATGCCCATGTCACCTTCTTCTTTAGCGGCGGGCGGGAATCGCTCTATAACGGCGAAGAACGCATTCTGGTGCCATCGCCCCAGGTTGCAACCTACGACAGCCAACCCGAGATGAGCGCGCCGGAAGTCACCGCCAAACTGGTTGAAGCGATCGGCTCGGGCAAGTTCGACACCATTATCTGCAACTATGCCAACTGCGATCAGGTCGGCCACACCGGCAACTTTGAAGCCTCGGTAAAAGCCGTGGAAGCAGTCGACCAGAGTCTGGCCCTGGTGATTGCCGCGACGGAAAAAGTCGGCGGCGAAATTCTGATCACCGCGGATCACGGCAATGTTGAAGAGATGTATGACGAGACCAACAACCAACCCCACACCCAGCACACCACCTTGCCGGTGCCGCTGGTCTATGTCGGTCCCCGTCAGCTCAGCCTCGACAACGATGGCTCACTGGCCGATATTGCGCCAACCATGCTGGCGTTGATGGGGCTGCCCAAGCCAGCGGAGATGACTGGCCACTCCCTGATCAAACAGTAACCTGCAATGAAAATCTCTTCGGCAATTATCAGTGGCGCGCTCAGCTGCATGGTATTTGTATTGGGGTTGCTGTTGCCCGCCGCCGCTCTCGGCGACGAAGACGATAAAGCCAAACTGGCCGATCTGAAAAATGCGATCAGCACACTGGAAAAACAACTTGACCGCCGCGATAAAGAAAAAAATAACCTGCTTGCCGAGCTGAAAAAAGCCGAAGTGGAAACGGCCAATACCTCGAAAAAAATCCGTCAGCTAAATATAAAAATTAATGGTCGCGCTGCCAAAATCGCCGAACTCGACAAGCAGCAACGCCAGTTAAAATCTGAAATCAAAAAACAGAACGCCGCCGTCGGCGAACAGCTCGCCGCCGCCTACAAAATGGGTGAGCAGGAACCGATCAAAATTTTGCTCAACCAAGAAGACCCACAAAAACTGGCGCGTCTGCTCAAGTACTACAACTATGTGCTCGAAGCGCGCAGTGAAAAAATTTCAAAATACATTGCCGATGTCGACAGACTCTCGGCTGTACAAATGGACACTATCGAACAGAAACGTCTGCTCGACGAGGCCAAAGCCGAACTGGAAAAAGACCAGCAGCAACTGATCGCCAGCAGCAAGCGCCGCCAGGCCACGGTGAAGCAACTTAGTGCTTCATTAAAAAATGATCAGGCCAAACTGCAAAAGCTACAAAAAGAGCGCAGCGAACTGGAAGAACTGCTTAAAAATGTTCGCGGCGTGGTTAAAAAAATGGCCCTGAAAACACCACCGGGTGAACAGAATTTTGTCTCACAAAAGGGTCAGCTGCGCTGGCCGCTCAAGGGCAAAGTGGCCCATGCCTTCGGCAGCCAGCGCAGCGGCTCATTGCGCTGGGATGGCTGGCTGATCGGCGCCAGCCGCGGCGCACCAGTGGCCGCAGTACACGATGGTCAGGTGATTTTTTCAAATTACATGCGCGGATTTGGGCTATTAATTATCCTAAACCACCACGACCACCTTCGGCGGCCATAAAAGTAGTTCCATTGCCAACTAAATCCGCTAATTGATTTCCATTTTCATCATAAATAACAGTTCCTGATGGCCATCGCCAAAGGTAACCGGCGTGTAAGCGTCAGGTCAGGCCACGGCGTGGGCAAGTCCACGGCCAGCGCGTGGGCGATGCTGTGGTACTTTATGACCCGCTCGCCGGTGAAGGTGGTGGTGACGTTCAATGCCTCTGGCACGCTGGGTATGTCAACCATCAACAGCACCCTGCTTGGCAACATCAGCGGTTCGGGTGCTTTGACCACCAACGCCACGGGCGGCAAGATTAACTTGATGGGCACCAACACCTACGGTGGCTCCACCACGGTCAGTGGTGGCACTTTAGGCCTGTACAACACGTCAGCCATCAGCGCGGGCATGCTCATCATGGCCAACAACAGCACCATGTTGCTGGGCCGTAGCCTCACCAGCTTTGCCAACAACATCCGTTTGGATGGTGCAGCCACCATTGGCTATGACGCCAATCTGGACTACCTCGTCTTGGGCGGCGGTGGCGGCGGTGGCGGCGCTTATGACCAAGGCCAAGGTGGTGGTGGTGGCGCAGGCGGTTTGCTTTATGGCTCAACCTCTTTCTCGGGTACCTCCTATGCGGTGACCGTGGGTGCGGGTGGCATTGGAGGTTTCAGCAGTGCATCTGGTACCAATGGCGGAAACTCTGCACTGGGTAGCGGACTTATTGCCATTGGCGGTGGTGGTGGCGCTCAGCGTACCAATGGTGCAGCGGGCGGCAGCGGTGGTGGTGGTAGTCGCTCGTTTGGTGGTTCTGGTGGCGGTGCTGGCGCTGGTACGGCCGGACAAGGTTATGCCGGGGGCTCCACTTCAAGCACCTCATTGGCTGGCGGCGGCGGCGGCGCTGGCGGCACGAGCACTGGGGGCGTTGGTGGTTTAGGCTTGTCGCTCTCTATCACCGGCTCTGCTGTGACTTATGCAGAGGGCGGTGATGGTGGCAGTTACTCGTATGCCAATGGCGCATCCGCAGGTGCTTATACAGGCACTGGTGGCGGAGGTGCATCGTCCAACGGCGCCAATTCAAGAACGGGTGGCGCTGGCGGTTCGGGCTTGGTGGTGGTGCGTTATTTAGGGCCAGCTGCCGGCACGGGCGGCACAGTGGCCAACGGCACGGGCAGTGCATTGGGCTACACGCTGCAAACATTCACATCCAGCGGTACTCTAACTTTGGGGGCGTTAGAAGCCACCATCAGCAGCAACATCACCGGCACGGGTTCGCTCACGGTTAATCCAGCCAGCAGCGGTAAGTTCACGTTCACGGGCACCAACAGCTATGGTGGCAGCACCACTCTGAGCACGGGCACATTGCAGGTGGGCACGGGCGGCTTGGCTGGTTCGCTGGGCGCGTTGAGTGCCGCAGTGATTAACAACGGCGCACTCATCTTCAACCGCTCAGACGCACTGACGTACACAGGCGCGTTCAGCGGCACGGGTAATTTGACGGTGGCAACGGGCGGACTCACGCTCAATGGTGGCGCCAGCTACAGCGGTGCCACGGTTTTGTCGGCCACAGCCACGCCGACCAGCATCAACTACAACTTCAATGTGCCACCCAGCACCTCGGGCTTTAGCGGAAAAGGCACGGTCAGCATCGCACCTGCGGCCAATAGCAGCTTTAGCAGCGCGTTCACGGCTAACTACAGTTTTGCCAACACGCTCACGGGCGTGACCATGGGCAGCAGCACCAATACGGCGGCTATGACGATTGGCGCCAACATCAATATTGCTGGCCCCATCAGCATTCAAGGCGGCAGCATTGTGCAAGGGGCGGGTATTTCGGTGTTGTCTAACGGAAATGACATCACCTATGCCGCAGCGGGTGGTAGCTACACCGCCGCAGCTGACAAGGTAATTTCTATTGGTGCCACTACCGGTTCACGCGCGGTCATCAACGCAGGTGGCGGCAACATCAGTTTGACGGGTAGTTGGGGCACCACGGGTGTAGCAGGCCTTGGCGACGCCGCTATTTCGGTTTTTGGCTCTGACATCAAAACCTCAGGTGCTGGCACCCTCAGCATCACGGGTGACGCCACCAATACCACCACCACAGACTGGGCCTGGGGCGTGAACTTAGGTAGTGGCGCAGTGCTTCAAACCGAAGCAGGCGCACTCAACATCACAGGAACGGGTGGTAAGACTTCGACCACTTCGCGTGGCGTGGCTGATTCAGGCGGTGCCTTGAAAGTCTTGTCTGGCTCGGGCGCTATCACTATCAAAGACTTGCAGCCGACAGGGATGACAGGTACCTACACCGGTTTGTATTTAAATCCGAGTGCTTCGGCCCACATCTATTTGGGCTCAGACAGCAGCACGGTGCTGTCGGGCACGTCAACAGCCAGTTCATCCAACATCACCATTCAGGCCAACAAAGCAACGTTTGCAGCAAACGGGGTCTACAAAACATTGGTCAACACGACAGGTGCTGTGGTGGTGGAGTCGGTGGGTGATTTCTTTACCTCGGCTTTAGATACGGTGGCATTCAGCGCTTCGGGTGGTCCATCCAGTGTGCGATTGGGCAAGAGCACCAACACAGGCACGGTCAATTTGAACTCGGCCATCACGGCTTCGGGTCCCATCTCGGTGTACGGCGGGTACATCTACGTGAACGGTGACCTCACCGCCACAGGCGGCAGCATCTTGCTCGATGCAGACACAGGCACCACGCTGAGCCAATCGACCGAAGGCATTACCTTGGGGACCAATGTGGACCTCAAGACCATCACCAGCGGTGACATCACCTTGATTGGGCGTTCGGGTAATGCTGCGGCTACTCTCAACGGTATTTCGTCAGCAAGTCCAGTCACCATCAACTCGGCAGGGAATGTCAGCATCACGGGCACGTCGTATGCAACCGCCGCATCGAGCCGAGGCATCAATTTCTTTGGTACCACCGTCACAGCGGCGGGGTCGGTTGCGATGACTGGGCAACATGGGCCCGTCTCATCAAGCTATGGCGTGTCACTCGACTCGGCCAGCCCAGTCACAGCGGGCACCGGCATCACCTTGGAGTCGTTGAACGACACCACGGGCACTGTGAATGTGCGCGGCAGCCTCAACGGTGGCACAGGCGATGTGGTGTTGACGGGTGCTGTGATGGAATTCCCCACCAGCGGTACGGCGGCGAGCATCACTACCACTGGCAAAGTTACGCTTCAGCCCGATGCAGGGCAAACCTCGTTTGGCTCGGCGGTTAACACCCAATACCTAAATATCAGTTCGACGGCTACAGGTCTGACGGTAGGTAAGCCAGGCAATACGACAGATATCACCGTTGGTCGAGCGCAGTCGATTGCTGGCCCCATCAGCGTGTACGGTGGCAATATCAACGTCAACGCAGGTCTGACCAGCACCGCATCGGGCCAAGGCATTTTGTTCAAGGCCAGGGGCAACATCATCCAAGCTGCGAGCACAACGGTGCAGACCAACGGTGGCTACATCACCTATTGGGCCAACAGCGCAGCGGGTACGGATGGCTATATCTCTGTTGGCACTTCAGCCGTGATTGACTCGCGCACCACCATAGGTCGTGCGGGTGCCAGCGCTACCAGCACCTCGTTGACGGGAGGTGGCAAGGTCACCCTAGCTGGCGGTGCAGACGATGCCGCCAACAGTGGTACGGCGAATGACGGTATTCCCGATGGCTATGCCATTTCGGCGAGTACGCGTGGCATTGACTTGAACACCGCTTCCATTTATTCGGGTGGCGGCAACATCTTGATGCGCGCCAAGTCAACTGGAAGCTCAGCGTTTTGGGGCAGTGGCCCGCAGCTCAATGCAGGGGCGGGCACCATCAACTTGGTCGCCATTTCCACCAACGGTTATGGTTTCGACCTCGGTACAGTTTCAGCCATGAATATGGTGGCAGGCGGGGGCAGTGCCAGCACGCCAGCCATTAGTTTGAATGGGCAAGGCACAGGCTTAGGCATTCTTCTTGGGTTTTATAACAACGCAAGCACCCAAGGCCGAAGCCTGTTCCAAGCCACAGGTGCTGGTGGTATTAGCCTGACTGGCGTAGGAGGAGGCGGCTACGAAGGTATCAGTACCAACGGCACAGGCTTCTTGTCAGCCAGTGGTCCGATTGTTTTTGACGGTGGCACCGCAGGCATTGCGTTTGCCAAATATGCGGGGGGTGGTTACACGCTCGCAGTCACGCCCATGGGCCGATGCGCGGTGGCGACGTGTGCCAACAGTTTGGTCACCACATCCACAGCCAACATCACGCTGATAGGCAACACCCTCTCGCCCGGCACAGGTGTCAACACCTACACCAGCGGTACGTTGACTTTGCAACCTAGCGCCACGTCTTTTACCAACGCGCTGTCTTGGCCTGTCACTAACTTGAATCTAAGTGCAGACATTAGTGGGTTGACCATCGGCAAAGACACCGGTGCTACGGCGCATACCGACACGGTGACGATTGGCAGCGCTACCAGCATTGCAGGCCCTATCAAGGTGTATGCAGGCAACATCAACATCGGTGCTGGCTTCAGCAGCACAGGTCTCAACAGCGCCATTTCGCTTTATGCCAGCACCAATATCAACACCACAGCCACTGGCCTGACGGTGCAAACGGCAGGTGGCCCTATTTTGTTTAACGCAAACGTCACAGGTTTAGGCGGCTCGATTGACTTAGACCGACTGACCGTGCTGAGTAACGGCGGCAACATCACCTTGGGTGGTGGTTTGAATGGCACCGACTACGCCGTGGGCACAGCCACATCGAGCATGCCCACGTATGTGGGGCAGTCGAAATACAAAGGCGTGTTCTTCAATGGCGTCACGCTTAATGCGGGTGGCGGCAATATCTCCATCAAAGGTAAGGGATGGCAGGGCGCGAACTGGAACGATTTGGTCACCGACTTTTACGCCATCGGTGTGGACTTTGTGGGCTACACCGCAGGTACCACTTTGACCACCAGTGGCAACGGCTCTATCACCGTGGATGGTGTGGGTGGCATCAACTATGACAACACCTCGCATTCCGTCGGTATCAACTTCTTCAACGATGCCAATGGTGGCGTGTCGGCCAACAACATCAGCACGGTCAACGGCGCCATTAACATTTTGGGAACCGCAGGTACGGGTACGTCGCGCCTCAAAGCCGGCATCAACCTCGATTTCGGCACGGTCAACATTTACTCTGCCACGGGTGCGGTCAATATCACGGGTGCAGCCAGTGGCTCTGACCCAGGTGTGTTGAACAACGGCGGCACCATGAACTTTGGCACCAATGGTGTAACCACCACGTCAGGCACGGTCAGCTTCACGGCGAACAGCTTGTCGTTTGCGTCGGGCACCACCACCGTGCGTGGCACGGGCGGCTTGGTGATTAAGCCCTACACCACCGGTGCCACGATTGGCGTGGGTTCGGGGGCGGGCACCTTGTCGTTGCCAGCGTCTTGGTTTACGGGCACGTCATACTTCAAAGACGGCTTCAGCTCTATCGTGTTGGGCGCGTCCGACGCAGGCAACATCACCGTGGGCGGTGCCAACAGCTTTGTGGATAACGTGACCTTGCTCACTGGCGGCAATGTCACCCTCAACTCAGGCGCCACCATCACCGATAGTCAAAACAGTGGCTACATCGCTCTAGCGGCCACGGGCAATTTCATCAACAACGCCGGTTCGTCTGCACTGAGCGCCACGGGCACAGGTGGCCGCTGGCTGGTGTACAGCGTGGCACCGACCAACGATGTGTTTGGCGGTTTGGACAGTGCCAACGGTGCCGTGTGGAACGCCAGCTACGCCACCCTGGCGCCTAGCGCCGTGACGGCCACAGGCAACTTTATTAACAACGCAGGTGCATCGGCTTTGAGCACCACAGGCACAGGTGGTCGTTGGTTGGTGTACAGCAATGCACCAGGCACCGACACGTTTGGCAGTCTCAACAGCGCCAACGGCGCGGTATGGAACGCCACCTACGCCACCCTGGCGCCTAGCGCCGTGACGGCCACAGGCAACCGCTATTTGTTCACAGGCACGCCGTCGGTGACGGTGGCGGCCAGCGCTACCAAGACTTATGGCACCACGCTCACTGCCAGCGATGTGCTGAGCCTCACCAGCAGCTCGGGCAGCTCGCCCGTGTACACCTTGCCCACGTTGGCAGACGTGTTCAGTGTGAACCCCACCGTCACGTCGCTGGGCTTGGCACCTACGGCTTCTGTGGCGGGGGGGCCTTATGCCATTACCGTGGCGCCCGGCACATCGACCGGTAGCTACACCATCACCTACGCCACGCCCGGCACCATCACGGTCACGCCCAAAGCGTTGACAGTAAGCGGCACCACAGCAGCTAATAAGACGTACGACGGCACCACCAGCGCAGTGCTGACAGGTGGCAGCTTGGTGGGCGTGCAAAACAATGAGGTGTTGACCTTGGTGCAAGCCGGTAGCTTTGCCAGCGCCAATGTGGGCACAGGCCTTGCCATCACGGCGGCAG
>JALRJD010000260.1 GCA_023255165.1 Porticoccaceae bacterium
GTAAGTAAAAATCGTCTTCTGGTGATGGACAGCTTGTTGGGTGATAATTTATTGTCGGAAGTGTTGTTCATGACTGACCCTCCATCGCCGCGGGGTCAAATATTTCCACCGTCTCCTGCGCAACTGGGCGCGCACGCAGCACCGCGGCGCCCGACTTGATCGCCGCTGTAATTTTTCCGTAGGTGCCACAGCGACAAATATTGCCGTTCATGGCCGCCTGAATCTCCTGGTCCGAAGGATCGGGGTTTTTACTTAGCAGGGCGCTGGCCGACATCAACTGGCCAGACTGACAGTAACCGCATTGGGGAATGCTCTGTTCGATCCAGGCCTGCTGCAACGGGTGCAGATTGTCCGGCGTGCCGAGCCCTTCGATGGTCGTAATCGCTGCTCCCTGAACCGCCGAAACAGGCAATGTGCAGGTGCGCAACGCCTCGCCGTTCACATGCATGGTACAGGCTCCACAGAGGCCCATGCCGCAACCAAACTTGCTGCCTTTGAGTTTAAAGTGGTCGCGCACCACCCACAGCAGCGGAGTATCGGGGTCGAGATCGACTTCTACGGGAAGATTATTTAATCGAAAATTTATCATGGCGGGGCCAATTTTTATTATTTGTGGTTTGGGATTATTGGTTATTAGTATTATTTTTTTATGCAGCCAGATTGCAGGGTCTGGCCGCCAACTTCAAGCCCTGTCAGCCAACAACCGTGACCGCCGGGGTTTATAAAAGCGGCTCAAGTGAGAAGCCCCAAGTAAGCAGCATTAGCCGCGCAACATACTTTCCATTACCTGCTTCAAGGCATTGTGCAGCGCACGGATTGATTCGAGGTTATCGGGGTCGGTCATCCAGTGGTATACGATGCCGCTTACCGAGGCCGTAAAGTGGTCGGCAAGCATCTCCGCGTCCACCGTGGCGGGCACTTCGCCTGCGGCAACCGCCTCTCTGATCCAGCCGACCACATCGGCATAACGACGTTTATGGATACCCAGAATAACGGCTTTCAGTTCCGATCCCGGCGCCAGGGAGTCAAACCAGAGGCGGTAAAATGCCTCCACATGACGCGGGGCATCTTCACAAAATGCAATATGCGCATCGAGCGCCGCGGCAATCGCCTGATAGCCGCGCTTGTTTTTGGTCACCGAGGTCAGCTCGGCCAGCCATTCATCACCCACCGAACGCAGCACAAAATCAAACAACCCGGCCTTGTTGCCAAAGCGGTAGCCAGCCAGCCCGCGTGAATAACCGGCCCGCTCACCCACATCCTTGAGTGCGATCTCGCCCGCGCCACGCTCGACAATCAGCTCAACCGCCGCCTCAAGCATGCGGGCGTCGGAGATCTCCTTGCGTTCAATCTGCGTCAGGCGCAGGGCTTTGGCCATTATCTCTATCCTTTAATCACTCGAAGAATAACAAGCATCATCACATGGAACGACGATACTGCCCGCCCACATCAAACAACGCATTGGTAATCTGCCCCAGCGAACAACAGCGCACCGCATCCATCAGCACCTCAAAGCCATTGCCGCCCTCTTTGACGGTATCCTGCAGACGCTTGAGCACGGCTGCGGATTCATCGCTATGCTGTTGCTGGAAGGCGCGCAGACGTTTGATCTGGCTCTGCTTCTCGGCATCAGTGGAACGCGCCAGCTCAATTTCTGTCGCCTGCTGCTCAGACTCATTGAGGAAGGTGTTAACACCAATAATCGGCAGCGAGCCGTCATGCTTTTTGTGCTCATAGAACAGTGACTCTTCCTGAATCTTGCCGCGCTGATAGCCGGTTTCCATAGCACCGAGCACGCCGCCGCGATCGGAGATTTTCTCAAACTCCTGCAGCACTGCCTCTTCCACCAGATCGGTGAGTTCATCAATAATAAAGGCGCCTTGATTGGGGTTTTCGTTTTTCGCCAGTCCCCACTCCTGATTGATAATCAACTGAATCGCCAGCGCTCTGCGCACCGACTCTTCGGTGGGCGTAGTGATCGCTTCGTCATAGGCATTGGTATGCAGGCTGTTGCAGTTGTCATAGATGGCAATCAGGGCCTGCAGCGTGGTGCGAATATCGTTGAAATTCATCTCCTGGGCGTGCAGTGAGCGGCCCGAAGTCTGGATATGGTACTTGAGCTTCTGGCTGCGCGAGTTGGCGCCGTAGCGGTCGCGCATGGCCACCGCCCAGATGCGTCGGGCGACGCGGCCCATCACGGTGTACTCAGGGTCCATACCGTTGGAGAAGAAGAACGACAGGTTCGGTGCGAAATCGTCAATATTCATACCTCGCGCCAGGTAGGCTTCAACAAAGGTAAAGCCATTGGACAGGGTAAAGGCCAGCTGTGAAATCGGGTTGGCCCCGGCTTCGGCGATATGGTAGCCAGAGATCGATACCGAGTAGAAGTTACGAATCTGCTGATCGATAAAGTACTGCTGCATATCACCCATCATGCGCAGGCTGAATTCGGTGGAGAAAATACAGGTGTTCTGACCCTGATCTTCCTTGAGAATATCCGCCTGCACGGTGCCGCGCACGCGCTGCAAAGTGCCACTGCGCAGAGTCTGGTATTCGTCGGCGTTGGGCTGGCGACCATTCTCGGCAACAAACTGCTCAACCTGCTGATCGATGGCGGTGTTTAAAAACATCGCCAGAATGGTTGGCGCCGGGCCATTGATGGTCATCGATACCGAGGTGGTCGGGTTGCACAGATCAAAGCCGTCGTAGAGGGCTTTCATATCATCCAGAGTACAAATCGAAACGCCGGCATTACCCACCTTGCCGTAAATATCGGGGCGCTCGTCCGGGTCGAAACCATAGAGTGTCACCGAGTCAAAGGCGGTCGACAGGCGCTTGGCATCGGAGTGCTCTGACAGCGCCTTAAAGCGGCGGTTGGTTTTAAAGGCATCACCTTCGCCGGCAAACATACGCGCAGGGTCTTCACCCTCGCGCTTAAATGGGAACACACCAGCTGTGTAGGGGAACTCGCCGGGCAGGTTGTCGCGCATCAGCCACTTCAGCAGTTCGCCGTGATCTTCAAAGCGCGGCAGTGACACCCGTGAGATTTTGTTACCTGACAGGGAGACTGTGTTAAGTCTGGTGACAACCTCTTTGCCATTCGGCAGCAGATCGACTTTCTCGTCGCCGGAATAGGCTTCAACCACCGCTGGCCAGTTCTCCAGCAGCTTGGCGGCAGTGCTGTCCATGGCCTGCTTGCGCTCGGCAATCAGGGTGTCGATAGTCGCCGGCGCTTCGCTGCCACTCTCGAGCAACATGCTTTTCGCGGCGGCCAGTTGCTGCTGCTGACGTGCCAGATTGGCCTGCTCTATAACCCGCTGGTGATAGCTGCGCAGTCCGGCGGCAATCTCGGCCAGATAGCGTTGGCGGTCTGCCGGCACCACTACGGTTTTTTCCGATGGCGTGCGACGATCCACTTTGGCCAGATGCTGTTCAAAACTACGCAGGCCACGTGCCTGCAACAGGCTGAGCAATTCCTGATAGGCGGCGGTGACACCGTCATCGTTAAAGCGTGAGGCAATAGTGCCAAAAACCGGCATCTGCTCTGGCGCCTGTTCCCAGGCTTCGCGATTGCGCTGAACCTGTTTGCAGACATCGCGATAGGCATCTTCACTGCCCTTGCGATCAAATTTGTTGATAATGGCCAGCTCGGCGTAATCGAGCATATCGATTTTTTCCAGCTGACTCTGGGCGCCAAACTCCGGCGTCATCACATAGATTGGCACATCCACGTAGGGCACGATGCCTGCATCGCCCTGGCCAATGCCAGGAGTCTCAACCACCACCAGATCAAAACCACCGAGACGCAGTGCGCAGACAATATCACTCAGGGCCGCCGGCACTTCACCGGTAGCGCCGCGGGTGCCAATTGAACGCATATAAATAGAAGGATGATAGATCGCATTCATACGAATACGGTCGCCGAGCAAAGCACCGCCGGTTTTGCGGCGAGTCGGGTCAATAGCCAGCACAGCAATTTTCAGCTGATCGGCGCTGTCTTGACGGAAACGACGGATCAGCTCATCCGTAAGTGAAGACTTACCTGCGCCACCGGTACCGGTAATGCCGAGAACGGGAACCGTAGCGCTAAGAAATTGCGCTTGCTCGCGCAGAGATTTCTGCTGCGTTTCACTGAGTTCGTCGCGTTCGATAGCAGTGATTAAACGGGACAAATTATTGCGCCCACTCGGGCCGGAAAGATCACTGGCCGCAACAGTCACATCGCTGTAAGCGCCCAGCGAGCAACGCGCAATCATATCGTCGATCATGCCGACCAGTCCGAGGTTTTGGCCATCGTAGGGTGAGTAGATACGCTCAACCCCATACTCTTCCAGCTCTTTGATCTCGGCGGGCACAATCACACCGCCACCGCCGCCGAAGATTTTAATATGTTCGGCACCAGCCTCTTTAAGCAGGTCCACTGCGTACTTGAAATACTCCACATGACCACCCTGATAGGAACTGATAGCAATGCCCTGGGCATCTTCCTGTAGTGCGGTTTCGATCACCTCGGCGACAGATCGGTTGTGGGCCAGGTGAATCACCTCAACGCCGGCGCCCTGCAGAATACGGCGCATAATATTGATCGACGCATCATGGCCATCAAACAAACTGGCAGCAGTGACAAAGCGCAGAGGGATACCCTGTTTCTGCGCTGGGCTGGAAGGGGCGGGCGTGGTGGAAACGGCTGAAGTACTCATAATAGTGGCTCTGTTAACGAAATATTGGCGTGATTTTAATTATCTTGCTTGTTGCATGCAAGTAAGTTTGCAGATAAATAAAGTCTACGGTATCTGTCACGGTCGCTGAAGTGAGAGAAATTGGCTGGCAACAACCAGGTTATTGGGCGCTAGTTGGGTCTGAATGATTAGAAACAGGGCCCGAACCATATCCAAAGAAATCCGCAATCGCCAAACCCGCGGCGACACTGGTAAAAGGGTCGTGCTCGACAACCTTACCGGGAAACTGGTTATCGAGAATATCTTTCACCGCGGGAATCA
This sequence comes from Porticoccaceae bacterium, assembly GCA_023255165.1. GTDB lineage: Bacteria > Pseudomonadota > Gammaproteobacteria > Pseudomonadales > Porticoccaceae > HTCC2207. Next base: position 5,001 of record JALRJD010000260.1, read on the forward strand.
GTGAAGAGCCGCCGGTGCGCAACACCAGATCGATATCACCGGCCTGCAAACCGGCCTTGTTGAGAATCAGAGTAATCGCCTGCTCCAGCTCAAACAGCAGATCAGAGATCATCAGCTCGAACTCCCAGCGCTCCAATGTCACTTCAATATCAATCTCGGGAATATCCAGCACCGCCGAGTCGGCCACCGAGAGCTCGGCCTTAAACGCCTTGATGGCCTCGAAAACCTGGTAGCT
>JALRJD010000291.1 GCA_023255165.1 Porticoccaceae bacterium
CGCGGCACCTCGATTATTCTGCATATCAAATCCGACGAGCAGGAGTTCTGCAACGACTGGCGTCTGCGCAGCATCGTTAAGAAGTACTCCGACCATATCGCCATCCCGGTCGAGATGATCAAGCCAGAGGCTCCTGCCAGCGACGATGATAAAGAGAAAGGCAAGGCAGACAAGGCTCCAGAGTGGCAAGCGGTCAATGACGCCAAGGCGCTGTGGACCCGTTCGCGCCAGGATATTAGCGACGACGAGTACAAAGAATTTTATCGTTTGGTCTCTCACGATTTTGCCGAGCCATTGGCCTGGAGTCACAACCGTGTTGAAGGCAAGCAGGACTACACCAGCCTGCTCTACATTCCCGGCATGGCGCCGATGGACCTCTATCAGCGCGAAGCGGCGCGCGGTATCAAGCTGGAAATCAAGCGCACCTGTATTATGGATGACGCCGAGCAGTTTATGCCGATGTACCTGCGCTTTGTAAAAGGGGTGCTCGACAGCGCCGATCTGCCGCTGAATGTCTCCCGTGAAATTTTGCAGAAGACACCACTGGTCGATAGCATCCGTTCCGCGCTGACCAAGCGCGTGCTGGATATGCTCGGCAAGATGGCCACCAGCGAGCCGGAAAAATATGCCACATTCTGGAGTCAGTTTGGTCCGGTGCTGAAAGAGGGACCCAGCGAAGATCACAGCAACAGTGAAAAAATCGCCAAGCTGTTCCGCTATGCCAGCTCCACCAGCGAGTCAGCTACTCCGGATGTCAGCCTTACCGACTATATCGGTCGCATGAAGGAAGGCCAGGACAAGATTTACTATCTGACTGGCGACAGCTACTCAGTGATCAAAAACAGCCCCTACCTGGAAGTGTTCCGCAAGCACGGCATTGAAGTACTGTTGATGTCGGATCGCATCGACGAGTGGGTGATGGGTTACCTCACCGAGTTTGACGGCAAGTCATTCCAGGATATCGCCCGCGGCGAACTGGATCTGAGCAAGATTACCGGCGAAGAGCCCAAAGCTGACGGTGACGATAAAGCCAAGGGCGAAAGCGAAGAGCAGGGCGCTCTGATTGAACGCATCAAAACGTTGCTGGAGGATCGCGTTGAAGAGGTTCGCAGCACCACAAGGTTGACCAGTTCTCCCGCCTGTCTGGTAGTGGGCGCCAATGATATGGGCGAGCAGATGCGCAAGATTATGGCCGCTGCCGGTCAGCCGGTCCCCGAAGCCAAACCGATTCTCGAGATCAATGCCGAGCATCCGCTGGTGGCGAGACTGGATAGTGAAACCGATGAAGAGAAAGCCAAACTGTTGGCCAGTGTGCTGTTTGATCAGGCGGCGCTGTCTGCCGGTCGTGCGCTGGAAAATCCGGCGCAGTTTGTCCAGGAGCTGAATCGTCTGATGTTTGAGTCATAAGTGTTGCCTG
>JALRJD010000292.1 GCA_023255165.1 Porticoccaceae bacterium
CTGTGACAGGCTAATTGTTGCCGGCAAAGCTCCCACCTGTCATTGCGAGCGCAGCGAAGCAATCCAACCCCGAAACTCTTTCAAGCCATTACAATCTCTGGATTGCTTCACCCCTCCGGGGTTCGCAAAGACGAAATAAGCGGGGTTTGCAAAGACGGGGCAAGAAACGCGCGCAGGCCAACAAACGGCTTATACCTGGTTGAGCAAATAGCCGATAAGCAAGACCTGCGGCACGGTGACAAGCGGGAGGAACAGCGCGATCTTCCATGATTTGGTGGTATCGCGAATCACCATCACCTCGGTGTAGTCGGTGGCGACGCCGGCCATCAAAAAAGTAAACCCATTGCCTGGTGCGGCGGCGCGGGTAAGGATATCCGCCGCGATTGGCGTGGAGCCCTCTGAGCAGACTTCGATAATGGTTGCCGCCAGCAGCGTCAGAAAAAGCCCGGCTACGGTTGGGCCAAACAGCATTTGGTAAGTGTCCAGCGGCACCAGCGCGCGAATGACTGTGGCCAGCACAATACCAAAAAACAACCAGCGAAAAACCATTCTCGAGTCGCGCAGCCCGTCCCACATCAACAGCGCCAAACCTTTCGGGGTAAAACTGGCCTGTTTTATCGATGCCACTATCTGCGGCCAGATCGGTGCATTGGATTGCTCGGCGTTTTGCGCGGTGCTGTTGGGGTTGGCGGGCAGTACCTGAGATGCCACGAGACGGTCAAACACCATGCCAGAGATAATGCCAATCAACATCGACAGCACAATAAAGGCCAGGGTATAGCCCCAGCCAATCAGGGTGATCAGCACCACGGTCAGCGACAGTGAGTTCCACGGGCTGGCAATCAAAAAAGCCATCAACTGGCCGAGGCTGGCGCCGCGCTCATAGAGTTTGGTTCCCACCATCAGGATGCCGTGGCTGCACAGGTCGAGCAGCACGCCGGCAAAGGTTGCCCGCACCACGCCTTTTAAGGTGCCGCCCTGCCCCAGTGCGGACATCACTAGTTCGCGGGGAATGCGTTCGAGCAGGCCGACAAATACCACGGCCATCAGCAGGCCCCACCACATTTTGTTGATCAGCTCATAGATGCCCGATGTGGCCGTAACCAACCACTGCGGCAGCTTCGCGGCCATCTCATCCTGGCTAACCAGGGTGACAAAAAGAAGATAACCAAGCGCCACCAGCGTGGCGGACACCCACAATAAATAGTCCGGGCGGGCCTTTTTTATTTCGTCAGTTTCGCAGCAGGAGGGTGTGACTTTTGGGGGTTGTGGTTCGCAGCAATCGCTCATAATTACTCGTCCTTCAGGCAGTCCTTGATTAAACCTAGGCTACTCCGCATATTGATGACTGACAACTGCAATTTCACCGCTATAATGGGTGCTTATTGACGCCGCTTGAGAACTATCCAAATTGACCATGATAAAAAAGTACAGTGCCCTGATTTCGATCTTGCTGTTTAGCCAGGTAGCGGCAGCCGATATTTTCTGGTTTGTTCGCCAGGAAAACGGCGATACCAATTGGCAGTATGTGGCTAATTTCTCCAGCGGCATTTTAATTATCGCGCTGTCTTTGACGGCGATCTGGTTGGCCTTTACCCGCCGTGCGGCGCAGCGTTACAACCGCGATCTGGAAGAGATTCGCGCGCAATTGGAAGATCGCGTCAAAGAGCGCACTGCGACACTCGACAAGGCAAACAGTCTGTTGCAACAGAGTAATCAGGCGCTCGAAGAGGAGATTGCCGAGCACCGCGATACCACGAAAAAACTGCGTCTCTCCGAGTCTTATATCACTAGCATTTTGCGCTCTATGCCGCTGATGCTGATTGGTCTCAATAAAAACGGTGAGATCACCCAGTGGAACAGCCGCGCCGAAGAGACCAGCGGTCTGCCCGCTGACCGGGTGCTGGGCAAGAATCTCTGGCAGGCCTACCCGACCATTGCGGTGACCGCGGAGCAAATCAAGCAAGCGCAGGATGAAGACAAGACCCTGACGATAAAATACAGCCAGCGCGGGCAGTACCATTTTGATATCACCATTTATCCGCTGCAGGACCAACTCGAGACCGGTGTGGTGATTCTGATCGACGATGTCACCCAGCGCGTGCAGAGTGAAAATATGCTGGTGCAGCGCGACAAGATGTCATCCATGGGCGAAATGGCTTCGGTGATGGCCCACGATATTAATATTCCGCTGCAGGCGATTCTCAAGGATCTGCAGACTGTGCGCCAGGATCTGACCGAAGAGCATATCGACCCTGAGGGAATCAATGAGTTGCTTGAAGACGCGCTGATCCGTGGGCGTCAGGCTGCCTCTGTGATCAATAATCTGATTGGCTTTTCAGATGGTGGCGCCGGTGAGAAGCAGCTGGCCAATATTACCGAGGTGATGGATCACAGCGTCGAACTGGCCGCGGATGTGCTCTCGGTAACCAAAGGTCTGCGCTTTAAAGATGTGGTGATCAATCACAATTATGCCGATGAGTTGCCCCAGCTGCGCTGCCATGTACCAGAGCTGCAGCAGGTTTTTCTCAGTCTGTTTCGACACGCTTGCTACGCCCTCGGCAAAATCGAAGACCCGGCTCATACGCCATCAATCAATATTGAAATCAGTGAGTTCTACGATGCGATCTGGGTGCGAGTGCAACACAATGGTCGCGGCCTGACCGGCGCAGAACAGCAGTTACTTTTTGAGCCCTTCTTTGCCAACAGTCACGGTGATGGCCATCAGGAAACGGATGCCGGCGAGCGACTCTCTTTTGCGCACTTTATTATCACCGAGCAACATCAGGGTCAGATTGCGGTGACATCGGATATCAATATCGGCACCACTTTCCATATTCAGTTGCCGCTGCTATAAGTCCATTAAAGGTCCATTAAAGGTCCATTAAAGGTCTGTTAAAAGTCCAGCAAAGAACCATCACAAACTATTCAGAACCTGCAGCGGCGGTTGCGTAACCGCCTTGCGGCTGTAGGCCACACCGAGCACACCCACCAACAATCCCCCGGCCACAGGGCCAACCATCCACAGCCATGGGTGCCAGTTAAACGGCAGGCTAAACATAAACCGCTGCAACATGGCGACCGCGAACTCGGCACCCAGTGCCGCCAGTAAACCGGCCATCAGTCCCAGTGTGCTGAACTCAACCCACTGCACCCCCAGAATAAGACGCCGCGAACTGCCCAAGGTGCGCAGAATCGCACTCTCCTGCAGGCGCTCTTGCATCGACAAACTCACCGCGGCAAACATCACCACAATACCGCAGCCAAGAATCAGCAAGGTCATCATCTCCAGACCACGGGTCACCTGCGAGACAATGGTGCGGATGCGATCGATAATTTTATCCAGCTCAATCACCTGGACCGTGGGGTATTTGCGCAGCAGGTCGTTGACCAGCAATTTTTCCTCGGCGGGAATATACAGGCTGGTCATATGGGTGCGCGGGTACTCTTCCAGATAACCCTCGGGAAAGAGAAAGTAAAAGTTGGGGGTCATATTGTCCCAGTTAAGACTGCGGGTGCTGGTGATCACTGCATCGAATGTCAAGCCGCCAACGCTAAACTGAATGGTGTCGCCAAGCTTAAGGCCCAGCTCTTTGGCGATATCTTCCTCCAGCGAAACCGGTGCCAGGGCTCCATTCTGTGGTGTGCTGTCATCCCACCACTGGCCCTGTATCACTTTGTTACCCTCTGGCAAGTCGCGGGTCCAACTCAGGTTTAGCTCGCGGCGCAGCGACTCATGATCCTCCGGCACCACGTCGGCGGGCGGCAGATTATTGAGCAAGGTGATGCGTCCGCGCACCATGGAATACCAGCCTGCGGTTTCCAATTCGCGCTGATCAATTAATTGTTTCACGCCGTCGAGTTCATGGGCCGCAACGTTGACCAGAAAATGATTTGGCGCATCATCGGCCAACTGCCAGCGCCACTCGTCGATCAGCGAAGTGCGCACCACGACCATTATCATCAGCAGCGCGATGGCACCGGAGAAGCCAACCATCTGAATCAGGCTTGGCTTTTTGCGGCGCCACAGATTCGACAGCGCCAGACGCCAGATGCTGCCCATCCAGTGGCCATAGGTTTTACCCAGGCGCAGTAACAGCAGGCCGACGGCAATGGATGCCATGGCGGTCAGCGCAAAGCCAAGCAGAATCGCCAGCGACAACCAAAGATTATTGCTGTACCAGAACAGCAGCAGCGCCACCGCCAACACACCGAGAGAACCGCGGGCGGCGGCATTGAGATTGTTGATCGGCGTATCGCGGCGCAACACCGCCAGCGGTGACTGTGCCGGCAGATGCCACAGAGCTGGCAAGGTAAAGCCGGCCAGGCAGAGCATGCCGGTGGCCATACCGGTGATCCATGGCCGCGGCCCGGCCATAGGCAGCGCGATGGGCAACCATTCCCGCACTGCGGAAATTAATAGTTGGTGAAAGGCCCAACCCAGCACCAGCCCAATAACCGAGCCAATGACTCCGAGCAGAACAATCTGCTGCAGATAGAGCGAACGCACCCGCCTGGCAGCAATTCCCCAGCTTTTTAGCAGCGCCACTTGCAGCGTCTGGCCATTGGCAAAATGGTGGCTGGCCAGGGCCAGCGCAATCCCCGCCAACACCACGCCAATACTGCCTGCCAGCAACAGAAAGCGGCGTCCGCGATCCATGGTGCTGGCAATACTCGCCTGAGCTTCATCTGGTGTAATCAGGCGCTCATGAACACTGAGCTGCGGTTTTAGCCAGTCGACGTAACCTTCAAAGTCATCGCCGTCAGCCAGCAGTAGTCGGTAGTTGACCCGACTGCCGGGCTGGATCACCGCGGCCTTATCCAGATCTTGCCAATTCATCAGAATGCGCGCGCCAAACATCGAAAACGAGCTGCCGCCATCCGGCTCTTCAATCAAAATCTGGCTGACTGTAAAGCTGCCATCGCCAAGCTCAATGGCATCGCCTAGCTGGATATCAAGCAGCGGCAATAGTCGCGAATCGACCCACAGCTCACCGCGCGCCGGGCCCTGCGTGACCAGCTCGATATCCGCCTCGTCGGTGGCAAAAGGAGTCTGCGAACGCTTGACCGCACCGCGCAGTGGATAGCTGCTCTCAACCGCTTTGACCGACGCCAGATGCATCTCATCGCCATGATAGGTCATCGAGGCAAATGAGACCGTCTGCGCCGTGCGCACGCCCTCTTCGGCGGCGCGTTGCAACCACTGCGGATTAAATGGCTTACTGCTGCGAACCACCAGATCGGCGGCAAGAAATGAGCTGGATTCGGCAATCAGCGCTCGCTCAACTCGTTCGGCCAGCAGCGCCACCGAAGTGACCACGGCCACCGCCAAAACCAGTGAGGCAAAGATCAGCCGCAACTGTCCGCCGCGCCAGCTGCGCAGCAACATTTTAAATGCCAGCATCAGGCGTTATTTCCCGAGTTGATCTGACGCCCGGCCTGCAGCTCCAGCGTGCGACCGCAGCGTGCAGCCAATGTCTTTTCATGGGTGACCAGAATCAGAGTTGTGCCCTCTTCCTGGTTTAAATCAAACAGCAGATCGTTAATTTTAGCGCCGGTGCCGGTGTCCAGATTGCCGGTGGGTTCATCGGCAAACAGAATGGTCGGTCGACAGGCAAAGGCTCGCGCCAGTGCCACCCGCTGTTGCTCGCCGCCAGACAGCTGTCGCGGATAATGACCAACTCGTGCCGCCAGACCGACTCGCTCGAGATAGTGCGCGGCGGTTTGCAGCGCATCGCTGACCCCTTGCAACTCCAGCGGCAGGGCAACATTTTCAAGTGCGGTTAAACCGGGCAGCAGATGGAAGGATTGAAAAACAAAGCCGACATGCCCGGCGCGCACCGCTGCGCGGCCCTCTTCATCCATGGCGGTAATATCCTCGCCATTAATTGATACCGTGCCGGAGGTGGGCAGATCGAGACCGGCGAGAATGCCGAGCAGTGTCGATTTGCCGGACCCGGAGGCGCCGACGATGGCCAGCGTCTCACCGGCCTGCACCGAGAGATTGATATTGTCGAGAATGCACAGGGTTCCCTCGGAGGTGACGACCTGTTTGCTGATACTGCTGACATCAATCATAAAAAATCCATGGTTGTTATTGAAACGTAGGAGTTACACTCTTACGTTTTAAAATCTGGTGTAAAAGCCGGTTTGCATCCGGTTGCTTATGGTACGCAGTGAAAGCTGATTTGTATTGACTCTGTTAGGTCATGCACGCTTTATACGTAATGCACTGCTCGCTCGAACTCAATATTGCCAATAAAAAAGATATAACCACATGGTATTCATAAATAACTGCGCCCAATTATTGCGCAATCTGCTTATTACCCTGCTGCTGGTTACCCTGCTGCTGGCAACGGGCACCAGCTCGGCGTCAACACTGCTGGTGCTTGGCGACAGCCTCAGTGCCGGCTATGGCATCGACCCTGACAAAGGTTGGGTCAACCTGCTGCGCGACGATATCGACAGCCAACACAGTATTATCAATGCCAGCATCAGTGGCGACACCACCGGCAATGGCCTGGCACGGCTGCCAACACTGCTGGAAAAATTCAAGCCGAGCCATGTTTTGATTGAGCTGGGTGGCAACGACGGATTGCAGGGCCATCCGCTGTCACGGATGAAAACCAATCTGGCGCGCATGATTGCGCTGTGCCGGGAACATAACGCGCAGCCGATTCTGTTTGCCATGCGACTGCCGCCCAACTACGGCAAGCGCTACAGCGAAACCTTTGCCGCGGTGTTTCCAACTCTGGCGAAAGAGCAAAATGTGCCGCTGGTGCCGTTCCAGTTTGAACAGCTTATGCTGACAGAGGGCATGATTCAGCAGGATGGCATCCACCCAACCGAACCGGCGCAACCGTTTATCGCGCAGGCGGTGTGGGGAGAAATTAAAAGATTTTTATAGCGCCGCCAGGGTGGCAACGCAATCTATTGCGCCGGAACAAACCGCAGCGCCAGACCATTGTTGCACCAGCGCTTGCCAGTCGGTTTCGGGCCGTCATCGAAGACATGGCCCTGGTGGCCACCACAGCGGGCGCAATGGTATTCGGTGCGCGGCCAGATCAATTTAAAGTCGCGCTGGGTTTCCATATGGCCGTCAACGGCTGCAAAAAAAGAGGGCCAACCGGTTCCGCTGTTATATTTCATCGCTGAAGTAAACAGCAGCAGATCGCACCCGGCGCAGCGGTACTCTCCTTCACCATACTCTTTATCCAGTGGGCTGGAGCCGGCAGGTTCGGTGCCCGCCTTGCGCAAAATATGGTACTGCTCCGGGGTCAGGCGCTGGCGCCACTCTTTATCGCTGAGTTTCAGCTTTTCCAGCGCCGCCGCACCCATCGACGTTAGCATGGCGGCCGCTCCGAATCCGGCAAGCTGCAGCCAGCTGCGTCTGGTGATCGACCCGGTCTGCGGATGAGTTTGCTTACCGTAAATTGCGTTATCGCTTTTCATAGAATGTCTCCTTTAACAGGCAGATGGTTCTAATTTACACCATCCGGATGCGGAATCGCCTGTTTTTTCAGCAACAACTTGAGCTGCGACACCAGCCCGCCAATCAAAATCAACGCGCAGCCTATCAGCTCCGGGGTGGTCAGATATTCATCCAGCAACCACCAGCCGCCAATCGCGGCAAACACCGCTTCAAAACTTAAAATAATCGCCGCGTGCGAGGCCGGTGCCGTGCGCATGGCAATCACCTGCAGGGAAAACGCCATGCCGCTGGAGAGCACGCCGACATAGAGCAGCGCAACACCGGCTTTAAGCACCGCCTGCCAGTCCCACACCTCGAGACACAGCATCACCACTCCGCTGATCGCGCCGGCGACGGTAAATTGAATAAACATCAGCCGGTAGACCGAGATCTCATTGGCGCGACGTCCGGTGTAGATAACATGCAGCGCCCAGACCACCGAGCTGACCAAAATCAGCAGATCGCCATAGAGGAATTCATCGCTGTCGATCTGCGCCAAAAAGTAGAGCCCAATCAGCGACAGCAAAATGCCGACCCAGGTCGGCCATTCAGTTCTATTACCGAGCAGCAGTCCGATCAGCGGCACAAACACAATGTAGACACCGGTCAGAAATCCGGCGCGGCCAACCGTGGTGTAGAGCAGGCCGGCCTGCTGCAGCAACATCCCCGCTGCCATCATCACACCCAGCACCACGGCCTTTTTATCCACCGGAGTAATCTCGAGAACCTTTTGCGGTTTTTCCATCAGATACCAGATTGGCACAATGGCGATTGCAGCGATCACAAAGCGGCAAAAGACAAAGGTAATCGGCCCGATATGTTCCATGCCGGTGCTCTGAAAGACAAAGGCCAGCCCCCAGATAACCGCGATCGCCAGCAGCAATGCGTCTGCGCGTAAGTCAGCTTTGATGTTCATAGGTTGTGCTTATTATTAGTGGTGATTTTTTATTATTTTTTTCTGCCTTAAACGACAGCTAGCAGACCTGTATATATTGAATCAGCAACTGCAAGTTTTCCTGGCCTCGGTACTCGTTGATATCCAGCCGGTATACGCAGCGTACAGACTGTGCCTGATGATTCGGCCACTCTGCGATATCAACGTTAAAACAGATGCCGTCCAGTTCGCGTCGCGGATCGGATTGCGGCGCCAACACCAGCTTCAGGTGATTTGCGCCGACAATACGCTGTTGTTTGATCAGGAACAAGCCTTCAAAACAGGGCTCGGGAAACAGCTGGCCCCAGGGGCCACTGTCGCGCAGTAGCTGCGCGGTGTACATGGACATCTGTTCATCCTGCAACTCGCCATCGGTAACCAGTTTGGCCTGCAGATCGTCGGCGCTCAGGGTCTGTTCAACCTGCTGCTGAAAGGCCAACTCAAAAGCCGGCAGGTTGTCTTCATCGAGAGTCAAACCGGCGGCCATGGCATGACCGCCAAACTTTGTGATCAATCCCGGGTTGCGGGCCGCCACCGAGTCGAGGGCGTCGCGAATATGCAGCCCGGGGATCGAGCGCGAAGAACCTTTTAGCTGGCCATCCTCGGCGCGGGCAAAGGCAATCACCGGGCGATGGAATTTTTCTTTTATTCGCGACGCCAGCAACCCGACAACACCCTGATGCCACTCCGGCTGAAACAGACACAGCGCAGCGGGTACTTCGCCATCCAGCGATAGTGGAATATTTTCAACAATCGCCAGCGCCTCGCGCTGCATATCCTGCTCGATAATTTTGCGATCCTGGTTGAGCTCATCCAACTGACGTGCAGTCTCCATTGCCTGCTGAGGATCATTGGTCAGCAGACATTGAATGCCGAGTGAAATATCGTCGAGACGGCCAGCCGCATTGAGTCGCGGCCCGACGGCAAAACCGAGATCGGTTGCCACCAATCGCTGGGGATTTTTGCCGGCAATGGTCAGCAGCGCTGCAATACCCGGGCGGCAGTGTCCGGCGCGAATGCGCAGCAGACCCTGATGAACCAGTGCGCGATTAATCTGGTCGAGCGGCACCACATCGGCGACGGTTCCCAGCGCGACCAGATCCAGCCAGCTGGCCATACTCGGTTCGGCGATGCCGTTATCGGCAAACCAGTTGCTGTCGCGCAATTCCCCGCGCAGTGCACTGAGCAGGTAAAAGGCAACACCAACACCGGCGAGATTTTTACTGACAAACTGACAGCCGGGCTGATTCGGGTTGACGATTGCGGCGGCCGCCGGCAGCTCTGCACCGGGCAGGTGGTGGTCGGTAACAATCACCTGCATACCCAGACTATTGGCGTGGGCGACACCGTCGATGCTGGAGATGCCATTGTCCACGGTGATCAACAGCTGCGGTTGACTCTCTCGGGCGAGATCGACAATTTCCGGGGTCAGACCATAGCCATAATCAAAGCGATTGGGCACCAGAAAGTCGACATGGCGATAACCCATTGCGGTCAATGCCAACACCATCAGCGCCGAGCTGGTGGCGCCATCGGCATCAAAGTCACCAACAATCAGGATGCGTTTTTGTTCGGCCAGTGCTTCGCGCAATAGCGCGACCGCCAGATCGATACCCTGAAGCGAAGAGGGCGAGGGTAGACAGGAGAGCTGGCGCTGCAGCGCGGCCTGATCGGTTATGCCGCGAGCCAGATAGATGCGTTGCAACAGCGGGTCGAGTTGGTGATCAAAGTTGCCCAGATCAGGATCAAAGGCGCGCGCTTCAATTAGCATAATAAAAAGTTAATCCCGCGCGCTGTGGAGACATTTAAAGGCAGCCGTCTGGAGACAGGCCGCTTAGAGATAACCGGCGTTTTTACCAATCAGCCAGCTGACGCCACCGAGAATAGCAATAACAACCCAGAGCACTGCCAGCAGCACCAAACCGCGAAACGGCTTGCGCTCGGTGCTGTTGTAACCGCTGCTTGTCACAGAGCGGACACGCTCCAAATCTTCTTCTGATAGTCTGTTTTGCTCATCCATTTTTTGTTCTCTGAAATTTATGTTCTGTGAATTTTTTGCTCTGTGAAATTTTTTATCGCCCGGGCACTGTCAGAAATTCGGCTACGCGCTGTGCTGACAGATTGTCCAGTCTCGGCACAGTGCCCAGACAGGGCTCGGCAATACGCTGCTTAAGTGTATCAATATTTTCCTCGAGGCGCGGCATATCCGGATCAAGAATATTCGCCACCCAACCGGCAATCTGCAAACCATCGCGGCGAATCGCTTCGACAGTCAGCAGCGCATGATTGAGACAACCGAGACGCATACCAACAACAACTATTACGGCACAATTCAGTTCGCGGGCCACATCGGCGAGGGTTTCCCGCGGATTGATTGGCACCCGCCAACCGCCCGCCCCTTCAATCAAGACCATATCAACCGGCAGCAGCGAAACACCGCGGCAGTAACCGACCAGCCGTGATGCCGACAGTCGCAGATCCGCTTCCTGCGCCGCAATGTGCGGGGCAATAGCGGGCTCAAGCGCAATTGGATTTACCTGCTGATAAGAGAGTTGATAAGTTGCTGCAGCCTGCAGTTGCAGCGCATCGCTATTGGTCAGCCCCTGCTCCCCGGGCTCGCAACCAGCCGCAATCGGCTTGATCGCCACCGTGCGCAAGCCCTGCTCGCGGGCCGCTGCCAGCAGACCACAGGCAACCACTGTTTTGCCAACATCGGTGTCGGTGCCGGTAACAAATAACCACTGTTTTGCCATATTGCTATTTCGCGTTGTGAATCACTAATTGAAAGACTGAAGACCTGATTATTTTATCGCCCGCACACGGATGATTTCCCAACTGGCCGGCATGGTTCCCGCTGCCAAACGAAACGGTTCGTAGGCGTTATAGAGCGCTTTCAGATGCTGCTTGCCGGTCAATGTGCTCTGTTTGCCGGCGTTGTTATTGTGAGCGCCAACATCTTTTAGTTCCATCAATAATTCACGCACGGAACTGTGCTCCTGGACCACGATTTCACTGCTCAGCTCAAGCTCGCTAAACCCTGCCTGCTGCAACGCCTGTCGCCAGGTCTCCAGACCATGGAAACGATTGACATGCACCAGGCCGTCGACCTGCTGCCAGGCACTGCGCAACTCGGCCAATGTCTGCGGCCCGGGCACCGCACAAAAGAGTTCGCCGCCAGGCTTAAGCACT
>JALRJD010000026.1 GCA_023255165.1 Porticoccaceae bacterium
ATGCACTTGCTTTTCGGAAGCGAGTCGGCCCACGAAGCCAACCAGCAGCTCGCCGCCGATCATTACTGATGGCTGCATCAGTGCTTCGTCAGACTCAAACTCAAGGAGAACCACATTGTTGGGAGCTTCTTGAAGAACATATGCCGCTCCATTGTAATCATTTTCAATGGTTACAGTGGTCAGGGTTGGCGCAACGCCATCGGAACCCGGCTCAGGGAGCTTGTTCTCAGTAACAGTGTTTCCACCGCCACCACAAGCCGCAAGCATTAAAGAAACTGACAGCGCAAAGATTGCACCAAAGTGATTTGTTTGTCGCAATCTGCCAACCCAGCCCAGACTGCTTAAAAGCGATCGATATTGCATAACTCCCCCTGAATGACTTTTTTATTTCATTGGTAGCGTTTACACACGGCTACGCAAGAATTTCGAGCATTAATTCTCTGCGCCCTGAAGTGCAAGCTCCAGCGCTAAACGGCGAATAGGGATTTTTATGCGATGAACTGGCTATCTGGGCACCAAAGCGGCGCTGTTTTACTGCAAATGAGACCGAAAACTAGGCAGATTTACTGCCGCCGAGGCAATTGGGCGAGTCTGGTGCGCCGCCCTGATTTTCCATCCACTCCTCCGGGCTGTAGGTATGCAGCGCCAGCGCGTGAACCGGCCCGGCCAGCTCGTCGGCGAGGGTGGCATAGACAGCTTGATGACGCTGAACCTGACGCTTGCCGACAAACTGATCGCAGACCAGAACCACTTTAAAATGGCTCTCGGATCCGGCCGGTACCGAGTGCATAAAGCTCTCGTTGGTCACCTGCAAAACCGCGGGCGCAAACTGCCTGCGGAGCTTGTCGACAATAAGGGTTTCAACCGTGCCCATTACATGCCACTGACCAGGTTGATCATGACACCTGCAGCCACCGCGGAACCGATTACACCGGCGACATTGGGGCCCATGGCATGCATCAGCAGGAAGTTTTGCGAGTTGGCCTCAAGACCAATCTTGTTGGCCACGCGGGCCGCCATTGGCACCGCGGAAACACCGGCCGCGCCGATCAGCGGGTTGACCTTATGTTTCGACACAGTGTTCATTAGCTTGGCCATCAACACCCCCGCCGCGGTACCAATACAGAAGGCAATCGCACCGAGCACCAGAATGCCCATGGTCTCCGGGTTGAGGAATTTCTCGGCACTCATTTTTGAACCGACGCCGAGACCGAGGAAAATCGTCACTATATTGATCAGCGCATTTTGGGTGGTGTCGCTGAGGCGATTGACCACCCCGCATTCGCGCATCAGGTTGCCAAAGCAAAACATACCCAACAGTGGCGCAGCATCCGGCAGCAGCATTGCCACCAGCACCAGCAGCGACAGCGGAAAGACAATACGTTCCGCGCGGCTCACCGGGCGCAGCTGTTCCATTTTAATCTGACGTTCAGCCGGCGTGGTCAGGGCACGCATAATCGGTGGCTGAATAATTGGCACCAGCGCCATATAGGAATAGGCGGCCACCGCGATGGCGCCGAGCAGATCAGGCGCCAACTTGCTAGTCACGAAGATTGCGGTGGGACCATCGGCGCCGCCGATAATACCGATCGATGCGGCCTCGCGAATACTGAAATCGAGAATACCAAAATGACCCAATGCCACCGCACCCAGCACTGTGGTAAAGATGCCAACCTGCGCCGCCGCACCCAACAGCAGGGTTTTCGGGTTTGCCAGCAGCGGTCCGAAGTCGGTCATGGCACCGACACCCATAAAGATCACCAACGGAAACAGTCCGGTTTCGATACCGGCATGGTAGATATAGTAGAGCAGACCACCAGGGCTTTCGAGATGACCCATGGCATCGTAGACTGGCGCCGCATCAAAACCAGCGCCGGGAACATTGGCAAGTATGGTACCAAAACCGATCGGGACCAAAAGCAGTGGTTCAAAGCCTTTGTTGATCGCCAAAAACAGCAGCGTCAGACCGACAATCATCATAATTAACTGGCCGGACTGCATCTGTGCCAGGCCCGAACTGACCCACAAACTGATTAGATTATCCATACTCTGCTGACTCCTTAAGCCAGGGTTAGCAACACGTCGCCAACGGCAACACTGTCACCACTTTTGGCTCGCAGCTCGACGATTTGACCGGCTTTGGGCGCACTCACCGAGGTTTCCATTTTCATCGCCTCGAGAATCACAACCGGCTCACCTTCGTTAACCCGCTGACCTGGCTGCACCAGCATCTTGACCACTGTGCCCGCCAGTGGCGCGGCTACTGGATCTCCACCGGTCGCAGGCACCGGGGCCGCGGCAGAAGCACTACCATCGGTAATCTGAGCGGCACCCTGGCCACCGGCAATGGCATTGATATCGCCACCATTACTCACCGCAACCGTGTAGGAAATACCCTCCACTTCCACGGTGTAAATTTCCTCCCCAGCGTCATTGGTCTGCACCGCGGCCTTGCCTGTCGGCACTGGCTCAAAGGCATCCGGGTTGTTTCTGTTCTGCAGGAACTTGAGCCCGACCTGGGGAAACAGGGAATAGGTCAGCACATCGTCGATCTGCCCTTCTCCGGCACTCAATGCAAAGCCATGCTCCGCTGACAGCCCTTCCAGCTCGAGGGTCAAGGCTTGCAACTCCGGTTCGATATTGTCCGCCGGGCGGCAGGTGATTGGCTCTTCGCCCTCATCCAGAACACGCGCCTGCAATTCAACATTTACCGGCGCCGGCGTCGCGCCGTATTCACCGCGCAACACACCAGCAGTCTCTTTGGAAATCGATTTATAGCGCTCGCCGGTCAGCACATTGAGCACCGCCTGAGTACCAACAATCTGCGACGTCGGTGTGACCAGTGGAATAAATCCGAGATCCTCGCGAACCTTGGGAATCTCGTCCAGCACTTCATCAAGACGATCTTCAGCGCCCTGCTGACGCAGCTGTGATTCCATATTGGTCAACATGCCGCCGGGAACCTGGGCGACCAGGATGCGGGAATCAACGCCGCGCAATGAGCCTTCAAAGTCAGCGTATTTTTTGCGCACTTCTCTAAAGTAAGCGGATATCTCTTCGAGCTTTTCGATGTCCAGACCGGAATCGCGCTCGGTGCCTTTAAAGATCGACACCACTGATTCCGTGGCGGAGTGGCCGTAGGTCATCGACATCGAAGAGATGGCGGTATCCACCCGGTCAATACCCGCCTCAACACATTTCATAATGGTGCTGGTCGACAGACCGGTCGTGGCGTGGGCGTGCAGCTGAATCGGAATCGACAGCGCCTGTTTGAGTTTGGTCACCAACTCAAAACCCACATAGGGCGTTAGCAGGCCAGCCATATCTTTAATACACACGGAGTGGGCGCCGGCATCTTCCAGCTGGCGGCCGAGATCGACCCAGCGATCGATGGTATGCACCGGGCTCACGGTATAGGAAATGGTGCCCTGGGCATGCTTGCCCACCTGAACCACTGCGCGCAGCGCGGTCTCCAGGTTGCGCATATCATTCATCGCGTCAAAGACACGGAATACATCGATACCATTGATTGCCGCGCGCTCGACAAACTTCTCCACCACATCGTCGGCATAATGACGATAGCCGAGAATATTCTGGCCGCGAAACAGCATCTGCTGCGGCGTATTCGGCATAGCCTTTTTAATTTCGCGAATACGATCCCAGGGATCCTCACCCAGAAAGCGAATGCAGGAATCAAATGTCGCACCGCCCCAGGACTCCATCGACCAATAGCCGATCTGGTCGAGCTTCTCGGCAATCGGCAACATGTCGTCGATGCGCATACGGGTTGCAAACAGAGACTGGTGCGCGTCGCGCAGTACAACTTCGGTAATACCAAGGGCGGCAGGTGTCAAGGGCATAATGATGTCCGTTTAAGTAAATTCTTGGGGTAAAAAGTACTGTTAACTTTTGCTGCGGTGCTGGTCCAGAGCAGCCTGTATCACTTTGATAATTCTTGGCTCAATGCTGTGCTGACCCTTTTCTTGAGCAACCTGTGAGGTGGCAACGGTTGTTTCGGGCTGATCGATAACCAGCTTGTTAACCACCACAGACATCAGCGTGGTGATGCCAACCAACAGCGTGAGAAACGCAAACACTGTGCCCATTCCATAGAGCATCAGATCCAAGCCTTGGGAGATCAGTGTAGAGTCCATCGGAGATCCTGAGTAAAGCAAAAATGAGTTGAGAGGGCCCACGGATTGGCCAAACGCCAAAACTATAGCAATACCCCGATTATTTGCAAGTATGGCTTTGCTTTCCATCGTGGGAAACCTACAATTCACCTCAAATTTGATCCCCGCCCTCCGTTTAGGGCCTGCAAGACCCAAGGAAAACCACAACCATGCGCATCAAAGAGCTTCTCAATCAGCGTTTTTCCGCAGCAATGCAGGCCGCGGGAATTCCCGAAGAGTGCTCTCCGACCCTGGCGCTGAGTGGCAAACCACAATTTGGCGACTATCAAGCCAATGGCGCCATGGCCGCGGCCAAGCGTATGCAGACCAATCCCCGCGAGCTGGCGGAAAAAATTATTCACCATATCGACCTCGAGGGAATTGCCGACAAACTGGAAATTGCCGGGCCGGGTTTTATCAATATTTATCTCAGCGACGATTTTCTGGTCACTTGCGCCAGCGTGAATACACTGTATAGCCAGAGTGAAACTGATCAGGCCTCCGACAAGAAACAGCAAACCGTCGTGGTTGACTACTCATCACCCAATCTCGCCAAAGAGATGCACGTAGGTCATCTGCGCTCGACCATTATTGGCGATGCCGTGGCGCGCGCCCTGGAATATCAGGGTCACAGGGTTATTCGTCAAAATCATATGGGCGACTGGGGCACCCAGTTTGGTATGTTGATTGCCGAACTTGAGCAGCAGCTGAGTGCCGGCGAACAGGCCGAGCTGGCGCTGAATGATCTGGAAGTTTTCTACCAGCAGTCAAAACAGCATTTTGATCAGGACCCGGCATTTGCCGACACCGCGCGCGCCTATGTGGTCAAACTGCAGTCTGGCGATGCGCACTGCCGCGCTCTCTGGCAGCAGTTTATTCAGGTTTCCGTAGCGCACAATCTCGAGATCTATCGTCAGCTCAACGTTGGCTTGAGCGCTGAACACATTATGCCCGAGAGCGCCTATAACGATGATCTGCAAAATGTGCTCGACGACCTCACCGCTCAGGGGCTTGCCGTTGAAAGCGAGGGCGCCAAAGTGGTGTTTCTCGACGAGCTGGCGGACAAGAATGGCAATCCGTCGGTAATGATTGTGCAAAAATCCGGCGGCGGTTTTCTCTACGCCACCACCGACCTGGCCGCCATGCGCCACCGGGTCGGCAAGCTGCACGCCAATCGCATTCTCTACTATATCGACGCGCGCCAGTCGCTGCATATGAAGCAGGTATTTGCCACCGCCCGCAAAGCTGGCTATGCGCCGGACAGTGTCAGCCTTGAGCATCACCCCTTTGGCACCATGATGGGTAAAGATGGCAAACCCTTTAAAACGCGCAGCGGCGGCACGGTCAAACTCGCCGATCTGCTGGTGGAAGCA
>JALRJD010000045.1 GCA_023255165.1 Porticoccaceae bacterium
TCAATATAATCGCCATCGATCGAATCCTTGCGTCCTGTGTGGCCGTCAAACCCGCGGCTGTGCATTTGAGCATTAACCACGACCATTCGGCTGAGCACCTGTCTGACCACCGCTCTGCGCACAAATGGAATCAGCCCGGCAAAGCCAATCGCATCGGTAACAAACCCCGGCGTTAGCAATAGCGCGCCGGAAACCGCGAGAATAATGCCCTCGGCAATCTCCTGCGCGGGCAGCTGACCCTCTTCAAATTTGCGTCGACCGCGCCACAGCGTGTCAAAGCCCTGTTCGCGCAGCAGTGTGACACCGACAAAGGCGGTCAGCAGTACCAACCCGATAGTGGGCAGCGCGCCGATATGGGTGCCGACCGTAATCAGCAGCCACATCTCCAGCACCGGCATAATCACAAAAATCAAAAATAGAGCGCGCACAGTTTTCATCCTGTCGTGTATATCGAGCAGTTTGCCCGGCTTAAACCATTACATGGGGGTGGATTGTTCTATTTCAACGCCGCGGCGAATAGCGTAGGCTTCAGGCTTTGAGCCTTCACCTGAGTTAGAGACACATAACCAGTGAGCGAAAACAGCGCCACAGAAAAGAGTTATCCCGACGAGCCCAGTCGCGAGCAGCGAATCTATCAGGCGCTGGCCGCGGTGCCCTGTGGCAATGTTGTCACCTATGGCCAGCTCGCCGAACTTGCCGGGCTGCCGAGGGCGGCGCGACTGGTGGGCAGAACCTTGCGCAATCTGCCCAACGGCACCAACCTGCCCTGGCATCGCGTGATTAATGCCGCAGGCAGATTAAGCCTCGACACAGACTCCGACAGCGGCCAGTTGCAGCGCGCGCGATTGCAAGATGAGGGGGTTGTGGTAACCAATGGCCGTATTAGCCTGAGTCAATTCAGATGGCGGCCCTAGCCTAGCGGCATCGATCACGACAGCAACAAATTAACCACAGAGAACAACGGCAGACATAAAAATGAGCTCAAGCACCATCAAACAGGCCCTGTTTAATCGCCGCATGCTGATCTGCATCTTCACCGGCTTTGCCTCCGGCTTGCCGCTCTATCTGCTGATCTCACTAGTGCCCGCCTGGTTGCGCTCGGAAGGTGTCGGGCTTAAAGAGATCGGCTTCTTTGCCCTGATCGGCCTGCCCTACACCTGGAAATTTTTCTGGTCACCACTGCTCGACCGCTTTCATTTTCGGCTGCCGGGCTTAGCCGCCTCCCGGACCGGCCTGCGCCGCAGCTGGATGCTCTCAACACAGATTGGCCTGCTGATCTCAATTGCCGCGCTGGGCTTTTTTAACCCCAACACACAGATCTGGAGCATCGCCTGGCTGTGTCTGCTAATCGCCTTTTTAAGCGCTACCCAGGATATCGTGCTCGACGCCTACCGCCGCCAGATTTTGCCCGACCACGAGCTTGGCCTCGGCAACTCCATTCATGTCAACGCCTACCGCATCGCCGGTCTGGTGCCCGGCTCGCTGTCATTGATACTGGCCGACAGCCTGCCCTGGCAGACCGTGTTCGCGGCAACCGCCGCCTTTATGCTGCTCGGCATCGGCCTGACACTGAGCATCGACGAACCAAAAGCCGACCAGCGTCATCCAACCACCCTTAACCAGGCCGTGGTTGAACCGTTTAAAGAATTCTTTTCCCGCCAGGGTGTACAGCACGCCTGCCTGATTCTGGCTTTTATGCTGCTCTACAAACTCGGCGACAGCATGGCCACGGCACTGGCCACGCCGTTTTATCTGGACATGGGTTTTAGCAAAACCGAGATCGGGCTGGTGGCCAAACATGCGGCGCTGTGGCCAATGATTATTGGCGGTATTCTCGGTGGCATATTAATGCTCAAGACCGGCATCAACCGCGCGCTGTGGCTGTTTGGACTGGTGCAAATTGTCTCGATTCTAGGCTTTGCCGTGCTCGCCCGCGTCGGCGAAGGCTTGTGGCTACTGGGCCTGGTGATCAGCTTTGAATATCTCGGCGTCGGTCTTGGTACCGCCGCCTTTGTCGCCTTTATGGCGCGCGCCACTCATCCGGCTTTTGCCGCCACGCAGCTAGCGTTGTTTACCGCGCTGACCGCCGTGCCGCGCACGGTTGCCAGCTCGGTAACCGGAATAATTGTTGAAGGGGTGGGCTGGGAAAACTTCTTTTATCTGTGCACCGCGCTGGCGATTCCGGGCATGTTGTTGCTGCTCAAGGTCGCGCCCTGGAACCCGCCCCGAGAGGCGGATGCCAGCTCTGTTAGCTAATTAGCACAAACAGTGCGATCACCACCAACCAGCCTGTCATCGAGCGTCGGAACAGTGCAACCACCTCAGGGATCATGGCCAGATCGGCGGTTTGGCTCTCGGATTCAGCATCGTCTTTATTCAAAGCACTTATATTAGGCGCACTTATATTAATCACGTCTCCATTAAGCGCGCCCAACACACAGCGGCGCAACAGATCGGCGGTGGAGGTTTTGGCGCAGAAAACCAGATCTTTCAACTGCGTGGTAGCGCGGGAAAAATCGCCCATCAAACCCAGCGTCAAAGCCAAAAATCTTGCTGGCAGCCATTCCAGATACCAGAGCAGTTGGTTGGCGCTGTCGGCCAGCTCGACGGTTTGTTCTTGATCAGCTTTCGGTTCCAGTTCAGCCTGCTCACCTTGCGCCTGCTCCCCTTGCGCCTGCTCACTACCTTGCTCCGACTCTTCCGCAATCTGATTCCCCTGCGGCAAACCCAGCTCCATATCCCCATGCAGGGCCAGCAGACGATAAGCCAGCGCCGCTGGTGCACCCAGAATAAAGAACCAGAACACCGCGGCAAAGGTGCGCTCAAACAGTCGGTATGGCAGCGCGGCGGCAAGCTCATGGCAGAGCCCGGCGGCGCTGTCGGCAGAGCCTGAGCGGTGGCCAATATTAAATACCGCGGCATCGTGAAAGGCGGCCTGCAGATCACTGCGTTCGATATCCGACTCCAGCACTGCTATCTGTGCGCGCAGATCGCCGCGGCCAAAGCTACCTGAACCATCTGCTTGGTTGCCTGAATCAGTAACCCAACGATGTGG
>JALRJD010000122.1 GCA_023255165.1 Porticoccaceae bacterium
GCTCTTAACCACAAAGCTCACGAGACCCTTCGGCTACGCTCAGGGTGACATTATTGTTCGCTCAGGGTGACAGTATTGTTCGCTCAGGGTGACAAGACAAAATCCCAGGTAAGCAACCCCACAAACTCGCGTCACGGAAAACAATAACTGTTAAACTTGCGCACCAAAATTTCTCAGCAGCGAAAACAAAAAAACATGGCATTTGATATGACTATGGCCCTGGTCAGGCCAGCGCTCAAATACGCACTGGAACGCAACGGCCACGGCGCCGCGCTGGGTTTTACCCTCGACAGACTCGAACGCGGTGAAACCAGTTTGACCTTTCCGTATCGCGAAGACGTGGTCGGCAACCCGATCACCGGCGTCGTGCACGGCGGCACCATCGTCAGCCTGTTGGACACCGCCTGCGGTTGTGCCGCCATGACCATACAAAAGCGCCCCACGGTAACGCCGACCATGGACCTGCGTCTCGACTATATGCGCCCAGCGCAGCCATTCAAGCCGATTCACGTTGAGGCCAAGGTCTATCGTCAGTCTTCCAATGTTATCTTCTGCCGCGGTGTAGCCTGGCAGGAAGACAAGGAAAACCCCATTGCCCACTGCGTGGCCAACTTTATGCGTATGGAATCGGGCAGCATTCAGTTCCGCAGTCTCGGCAAACGCCTCAGCCGTCTGCTGCCATGGAATCAACCTGCGCTTAATTCTGATGTAAAGACGAGGGTAACCAGCAATGACCGTTGAGCAAAACGATGGCGGCGTGCTGTTGGATTGGCAGCAACGTGTCGCAGCGGCGCGAATGGAGTCAGACCCGCAATCGGTTATGGATTTGATTCCCTATGCATCGTTTATCGGTGCTCAGGCGAAAATCGAAGGCCAGCGGTTGCTCTACTGGCTGGATAAGCGCAAATCCAATATCGGCAATCCTTCGTTGCCGGCAATTCATGGTGGCGTTATTGGTGGGTTTCTCGAACTCTCAGCGACTATTGAGTTGGTGTATAAACTGGATATCGCTGATATGCCCAAGGTGGTGGATTTCTCTCTCGACTATCTGCGCCCGGGTCGGTTTAAAACTATCTATGCACGCTGTGAGGTCTTGCGGCAGGGCAATAAGCTGGTCAATGTCACGGCCACCGCCTGGCAGGATGATGAGCTGAAGCCTATCGCCACCGCGCGCTGTCATTTTTTGCTCTAGTTTGCTGCTCTGGTTTGCTGCTCTGGTTTGCTGCTCTATTTTTCTGTGATTGGGAATTGCCACAACGGTTGAAATTTCTCGCTCCGCCCCCACCTGTTAGATCATGTAACCACTATCTGATCAGGAGAGTTTCAGGAAATGACAGCTAAATCGACAACCAAATCGACAACCAAATCAAAAACCAAATCCGATAACAAACAGCAAAGCAACGCTGAAACACTGGGCTTCCAAACCGAAGCCAAACAGCTTCTCCATTTAATGATTCACTCGCTGTACTCCAACAAGGAGATTTTTCTGCGCGAGCTGATCTCCAATGCCTCCGACGCCACTGACAAACTGCGGGTTGAAGCGCTGGAAAATCCCGGCCTCTACGAAGATGACGCCGAACTGCATATCCGCATTGCGGTGGATGAAAAGGCCAAGACCATTACCATTTCCGATAACGGCATCGGCATGTCGCGGGACGAGGTGATTTCCAATCTGGGCACCATTGCCCGCTCTGGCACCTCGGAGTTTTTGAAAAACCTGACTGGCGACCAGAAGAAAGATTCACAGTTGATCGGCCAGTTTGGTGTCGGTTTTTATTCGTCATTTATTGTTGCCGACCGCGTGGTGGTGGAAACCCGTCGCGCCGGCGCCGCTGCTGACCAGGCTGTCCGCTGGAGCTGTGAAGGCGAGGCCGACTATCAAATTGAAGCCGTCGAGCGGGCCGAGCGCGGCACCTCGATTATTCTGCATATCAAATCCGACGAGCAAGAGTTCTGCAATGATTGGCGTCTGCGCAGCATCGTCAAGAAGTACTCTGACCATATCGCGATTCCGGTCGAGATGATCAAGCCCGAAGCACCTGCCCGCGACGACGACAAAGAGAAAGGCAAGACAGATAAGGCTCCCCAGTGGCAAGCGGTCAATGACGCCAAGGCGCTGTGGACCCGTTCGCGCCAGGATAT
>JALRJD010000155.1 GCA_023255165.1 Porticoccaceae bacterium
CGGGGATGAACACTGGCCGCATCGACGGTGCCCTGAAACAGTTCATGGGTGTCGATCAGCTGGTGTTTGCTGTCGAGCAACAACATCATAAATACTTCGCGGCGATAGTGACGCATCTGCACCGACAGATAATCACTGACCTGCTCCGGCGTTGTAAAAACTGGCTGGCCTTCGAGCTGCTCCTGCAGGTAACGGCGGGTCAGTTCAATCGAGGCTTTAAGCTGAACAAATTTGGCGGTGCCAACGCCTTTGGCTTGGCAGAAAGTAGGGTGATCCGCACTCAGCAGTGCACCGAGCCCGCCAAACTCTTTAATCAGATCGCGGGCCAGATCAATGGCGGTGATACCCGGCAGCCCGGTGCGCAAAAAGATGGCCAACAGTTCGGCATCGGAAAGTGCCGAAGCCCCTCTTAAAATAAGTTTCTCTCGGGGCCGTTCGTTCTCAGGCCAGTGGGTTATAGCCATAGTAAGTCCTTATTTATTGCTACAGATGTCCTTCTCATGATGGTATCTTACAACCTTTATTTGCGTTGTCCGGACGATTAATGAGTACCCTTTCAAACAAACGAATAATAGTCGGCATCAGTGGCGGTATTGCCGCCTATAAAAGCGCCGAAATTGTCAGACGCCTGCAAGATGCCGGCGCTGAGGTGCGCGTGGTGATGACCTCATCTGCCGAAGAATTTATTCGTCCGCTGACCTTGCAGGCACTCTCCGGTCATCCGGTTCACGCCGATCTGCTCGACCCCGAAGCCGAGGCCGGAATGGGGCATATTGAACTGGCGCGCTGGGCCGATCTGCTACTGATCGCGCCGGCCACTGCGGATTTTATTGCCAGCATGGTGCACGGTCGCGCCAACAGTCTGCTCAACGCCATCATTCTGGCAACACCGGCTATCGTTGCCGTGGCGCCGGCAATGAATCAGGGCATGTGGTCGCATCCGGCGACAACTGACAATATGGCCATGCTGGCTAAACGTCAGGTGCGCATTTTTGGCCCGGACAGCGGCGTGCAGGCCTGCGGCGATGTAGGCCCGGGGCGCATGCAACAGCCCGAGCAGATTGTCGAACAAGTGGCCGGCTGTTTTGCCGGGCAACAGTTGAGCGGCAAGAAACTGGTGATTACCGCCGGGCCCACCCGCGAGGCGATCGACCCGGTGCGCTATATCAGCAACCACAGTTCCGGCAAGATGGGTTACGCCCTGGCGCAGGCCGCAGCTGAAGCGGGCGCGCAGGTGACGCTGGTTTCCGGACCGGTAAATCTGGAGGCACCGGAACGCTGCAATCTGGTTAGGGTAATCTCCGCCGCCGACATGCTCAGCGCAACTATGGATGCCTGTACCGATGCCGATATTCTGATTGCCGCTGCCGCAGTGGCCGACTACCGGCCGGTTACCGTGGCAACCCAAAAGATTAAAAAACACGCCGAGGCCATCAACCTCGAGTTGGAGAAAAACCCGGATATTGTCAGTGCCGCATCCACTGCCTACAGCGACCTGTTTGTGGTCGGCTTTGCCGCCGAAACCCAGGACATAGAAAGCTATGCACGCGACAAGCTGCAGCGCAAAAACCTCGACGCCATTATCGCCAACGACGTGTCGCGCAGCGATGTGGGGTTTAACAGTGACAACAATGAAGCCTGGTGGATTACCGCGACTGCCAGCAAAGTATTTAGTATCAGGAGCAAAACACAACTGGCTCGCGATATTGTCGATGCCATCGCCGATCAGCTTAAAGCCTGAGCCGGCACTTTCGGCAAGCCCATTGTGATAAAACAAGGACGCCACAGTATGAGCGCTCAACAGTGAACGAAACTGCAACTCTTACGCCAGTGAATATTCCCCAGGTGGTCTTCCGCGACTACGATATTCGCGGGCTTGCCGACACAGAGATCACCCCGGAGTTCGCCTCACAGCTTGGCCGTGCCCTAGGCACATTGATAGGCAAAACCGATAACCGCGTCTACGTCGGCCGCGATGTGCGGCTGACCTCGGCAGCCCTGGCGACGGCTTTGAAAGAGGGGTTGCTGGCCTGCGGTTGTCGGGTGATCGATCTCGGTGAAGTGACCACGCCGGTGCTTAACTTTGCCGTTCACCACCACGGCCACAATGACGCCGGTGATCAGACCGGTGGCAATGGCATTATGGTCACCGCCAGCCATAACCCGGCAAGCTATAACGGCTTTAAAATTATTCTCGCGGGGCAGGTGATCTCCGGCGAGATGCTGCAGCAGCTGGTACCGATGATGCGCGACGGCAAGTTTGCCAGCGGCGTCGGAAGCCTTACCAGCTTCGATATTTTGCCGGACTATATCAGCCATATAGCCGAGCACAGCCAGATCAATGAATCGTTTAAATTAGTGATCGATGGCGCCAACAGTGTGCCGGGGCCGATCGCCAATCAACTGTTTGAGCGTCTTGGCTGCCTGACCTTCCCGCTCTACTGCGATATCGATGGTTCATTCCCCAACCATCCGCCCAATCCCGCGGATGAAAACAATCTTGTCGATCTGCGCCAGCAGGTGGCGGAAACAGGGGCCGACCTGGGCCTGGCCTTCGATGGCGACGGCGACCGGGTAGTGGTGATCTCGGCCCGTGGTCGCATCGTCTGGCCCGACCAACTGATGATGATTTTCGCCCGTGATGTGCTCGCCCGCCAACCCGGCGCCGATATCGTTTTCGACGTTAAAAGCAGCAAACGTCTGGCGGACATTATTCGCCAGCATTCAGGTGTTCCGGTAATGTGTAAAACCGGCCATGCCCATGTGCGCAAAACCGTTCACGACAACGGCGCACCGCTGGGCGGCGAATTTAGCGGCCATATCTTTTTTAATGATCGCTGGCGCGGATTTGACGACGGGCTCTATGCCGCAAGCCGTTTGCTCGAGGTGCTCTGCGATCTCGGCCAGACGCTGGATGAAGTGATCGACGAACTGGAGAGCACCGTCTCGACCGCGGAGATTTTGTTGCCAATCGCAGAGAGTGAAAAGTTTGCGCTGATGAGCACGCTGGAAGAAGGTTGCCAGTTCGCACAGGCACAGGTGATCACTATCGATGGGTTGCGTGTAGAATACCCCTCTGGCTGGGGCCTGATCAGAGCGTCAAACACCTCACCCAATCTGACCCTGAGATTTGAAGCCGACGACGAACGAACCATGTCGCAGGTCAAAGCGGCATTCCGCAAAGAGCTAAAGCCATTTATCAACAACATAAAAGAATATATTTAATATGTCATTAAGTCGCAAAGAAGCAGAAACAACCGCGCAGGTTATCTCCAGAGCACTGCCCTATATCCAGCGCTTTTCCGGAAAAACAGTGGTCGTCAAATACGGTGGCAACGCCATGGGCGATGACGCCCTCAAGCAGAGCTTTGCCCGCGATATCGTGCTGATGAAACTGGTCGGCATCAACCCGGTGGTTGTGCATGGCGGCGGCCCGCAAATTGGTGAGCTGCTCGACCGCCTGTCGATTGAATCCAAATTTATCGATGGCATGCGCGTCACCGACAGCAAAACCATGGACGTGGTCGAGATGGTACTCGGCGCCACAGTCAACAAAGAGATCGTCAATATGATCAGCGCCGCGGGCGGGCGCGCATTTGGCGTAACCGGCAAAGACGGCCAGTTGATCAAAGCGAAAAAGCTGGTTGTCTCCCACAAAAGCCCAGAGATGGCAGCTCCGGAAATTATTGATATTGGCCATGTCGGCGAAGTGGCGTCGATTAATAAAAGCGTTATCGACATGCTGGTCAACAGCGGCTTTATCCCGGTTATCGCCCCGATCGGAGTCGGCTCCGATGGCGCCTCATACAATATCAATGCTGACCTGGTGGCCGGCAAAGTCGCCGAAGTGTTAAGTGCAGAAAAACTGATTCTGCTGACCAATGTGGCCGGCCTGAAAGATAAAAGTGGCGAGATCCTCACCGGGCTCACCACCAGCCGCGTCAATGAACTGATTGCCGACGAAACAATCTACGGCGGCATGCTGCCAAAAATCCGCTGCGCCCTCGACGCTGTAAAAGCCGGCGTGCACAGCGCCCATATTATTGATGGCCGTGTCGAGCACGCGGTGATGCTGGAGATCTTTACCGACGAAGGTGTCGGCACCCTGATCACCAATCGTGAACCCGACCAAGAGGAGTCGCTCTGATGGCGAAGAAACCCGGCACTCGCGCCCAGGAAATTCTTCAGGCGCTGGCACGTATGCTTGAACATTCCGGCGGCGGGCGCATTACCACAGCCGCGCTGGCGGCAGAATTGGGTGTTTCCGAAGCGGCCCTGTATCGGCATTTCCCGAGCAAGACGCGTATGTTTGAAGGGCTGATCGACTTTATTGACGAGACCATTTTTGCCCGCGTGCGCGGCATTATCAATGACGAGCCAGATGCGGTGAATCAGTGCTATCGCATACTCAGCCTAGTGCTGGCCTTTTCAGAAAAGAACCCAGGCATCACGCGTATTCTCAACGGCGACGCACTGACTGGTGAAACCGATCGACTGCACGACCGTATCGCGCAATTCTTCGACCGACTTGAGTCGCAGCTAAAGCAGATTTTGCGGGAAGCGGAAATTCGCGACGGCCTTAAACTTCAGGTTCCCGTGGCAACCGCCGCCAACCTGATGCTGTGCAGTGCCGACGGCAAGATCAGCCAGTTTGTGCGCAGCCAGTTTAAAACGCCGCCGACTCAAAACTGGCAAGAGCAGTGGCAGTTATTGACTGCGGCGATGTTTGAATAAAACCCGGGGTTAAAATCGGTAGCGCCCTTCAAACACCATACTGACTGCGGTACTGTTTAATCGCCGCCACCAGCTGATCGTTCTCCGGCTTGCCGGCCAGGTAGTCGAGAATATCGCCAATATCGACAATACCAACCACCGGGATTGAGAACTCCTGCTCCACTTCCTGGATCGCCGACAGCTCGGACTTGCCCTTCTCTTTGCGATCGAGACCGATCACCACACCTGCCGCGCTGGCTCCGGCGCTGTCGACAATTTCCATCACTTCGCGAATCGCTGTGCCGGCGGTAATCACGTCATCGATAATCAGCACTCGACCCTCGAGTGGCGCGCCGACCATATTGCCACCTTCGCCATGGGTCTTGGCCTCTTTGCGATTAAAGCAGTAGGGCACATCGAGACCATGATGATCAGCCAGCGCCACCGAAGTCGCGGCCGCCAAAGTGATACCTTTATAGGCCGGGCCAAACAGCACATCGTATTCAATACCCGACGCGACGATCGCCGCGGCATAACAGCGGCCCAATTCGGCCAATGCACGGCCGGTGTAGAACTGCCCGGCATTAAAAAAATAGGGCGAGACGCGGCCAGACTTAAGGGTAAATTCGCCGAACTTGAGCGCGCCGCTGCGCAGGCCGTTTTCAATAAACTGTGTCTTGTAATGGTTGTCACTGGTCATAATCTTTGTCACTGCTGTTTGGTTTTTACTGTTCGCACAGCGCCCGATTGGCACCGCTTTAAATTGTTTACTGCGCCAGCGCCATTTTCTGCACTCGCACCAAATCGGCAATGCCCTGCTTGGCCAAGGCCAACATGGCACTCAGCTCGGCTTCACTGAAAGGCGCTGCCTCGGCAGTTCCCTGAACTTCAATAAAACCGCCCTCGCCGTTCATCACCACATTCATATCGGTCTCGGCTTTAGAGTCCTCGGGATAATCCAGATCGAGCACTGGCGTACCCTGATAAACACCTACCGACACCGAGGCCACCATGGTCACCAACGGATCATCAACAATCGCTTTTTTACGCTGCAGGTGGCGGATGGCATCCACCAGTGCCACACAGGCGCCAGTAATCGAGGCGGTGCGCGTGCCACCGTCGGCCTGAATCACATCGCAATCGATATTTATGGTGTGTTCACCGAGTTTGCTCATATCCACCGCGGCACGCAAGGAGCGGCCAATAAGGCGCTGAATCTCCTGGGTGCGACCACTCTGTTTGCCACGCGCAGCCTCGCGATCCATGCGCGATCCGGTGGAGCGCGGCAACATGCCATATTCGGCGGTTACCCAGCCCTGGCCTGTGCCACGCAAAAATCGCGGCACGCCTGGCACCACACTGGCAGTGCAGATAACTTTGGTTTTACCAAATTCAATCAGCACAGAACCTTCGGCATGGCAGGTGTAATCGCGCGTTATTTTTACCTGCCGGAGTTGTTCCGGGCGTCGGCCACTGGGTCGAGTCATAGTTTTTTCCTGAGCGGGTGCTGATGAAATTAAAGTGGCGCAGAGTGTAGCAAATCTACCAACCAGTTGGCCGCCTTTGTTACCATGGCGACTGGTTTATGACTGATTTATTTTCTATTGGAGAGACTATGGCTCGCAGCATGACGGCTTTTGCCCGGTGCACTATCGATTTTAACTGGGGCTCGGTGACCTGCGAACTGCGCTCGGTCAACCACCGCTTTCTGGAAACCGGCTTTCGGCTGCCCGACAGCCTGCGCGCCATTGAGATGCCGCTGCGCGAGATCGCACGCAAAAAACTGGCCCGCGGCAAAGTCGACTGCTCGCTGCAGCTGGCCTTTAACAATACCGATGCCAACCTTGAAGCCGACCTCGAGTTAGCCAAGCGCTATATCGCCATCGCCGAATCCATCAGCGCTGAGTTGAAAACGCCAGCGCCCATTTCACCACTGGATATTATGCGCTGGCCCGGCATTTTGCAGGAGCAGCATGTCGACGCCGAAGAGCTGCAAAAGGCGGCAACCGAGACCTTTAATGCGACCGTTGAGCAGCTGCTGGAGGGGCGTCAGCGCGAGGGCGACAAATTAGCCGAGATGATTGAGCAACGGCTGATCGGGATCGAAGCCCAGGTTGCGATTGTGCGCGACAATCTGCCGGAAATTCTCAGCGATCAGCGCAAGCGTCTGGAACAAAAACTCAGCGATCTGAAAGAACAGTTTGATGCCGACCGTCTCGAGCAGGAGATGGTCATTATCGCCAACCGCAGCGATGTGGATGAAGAGCTCGACCGCCTCGAAGCACACCTGAGTGAAATCCGCCGGGTACTGCAGGGCAAGGATTCAATCGGCCGCCGGTTGGATTTTTTGATGCAGGAACTCAACCGCGAAGCCAACACGCTAGGTTCGAAATCGATCGCCGGTGTCACCACTCAGGCATCGGTGGAGTTGAAAGTGTTAATCGAGCAGATGCGCGAACAGATCCAGAATATAGAGTAAGATCCTTGAAAGTCCTGATTTATCTTAAAAGCCTAGTATTATCTAGGCTTTTTAATACCCATCGTCCTGCAATGTCCATTGAAAAATCGTATAATCCTAGATTAATTGGTGGGTGTAATGGTGGGTATATTAGTTTTTTACATAAAACCACGTGGTGGGTAATATTGATCAGACAATAATCCACGGCCAGCCTTATGAGTAAATCTAAACAACTCACCGTTAAATCTATCCAGTCGAAGATCGCAAATGGCGACGTAGGAAAACACCCTGACGGTGATGGCTTGTACTTCGTCATTCCCAAGTCGGGCGCGCCGTATTGGATGCTCCGCTACACCGCCGCTAACAAAAAGCGCAAAGAGATGACAATCGGCAAGTACGCCGATTTATCTCTACAAGAAGCTAGGTATGAAGCCGCAACCAAGAAGAGGCTGAACAGAGAGGGGCTGGATCCGCTTCTTGCGAAAAAAAGAGCAGAACAAGAAAGTATTAAAACGGTTGATGACCTGTTTAACGATTGGTACCCAACCCTTGAATCAAGACTGAAACATCCAGAGATACCAAAGCGCATCTACAGTAAAGACATTGCACCCCTTATAGGTGAATTTAAACTAGACCAACTTACCGCACGAGATATTCGCAGTATTATTGAGAACATCAAGAATTCGGGCAGAATGGCAATCGCTAACGATGCTCTCGGTTACTGCAAGCAGCTATTTAACCATGCGATCAAGCTTGATTTGATGCCGTTAAACCCCGCTTCAGCATTTACTTTTAAAGATGCTGGTGGCTTGGAGAAAAGCAGAGACAGAGCCTTAAGTGAAGATGAGCTCAACCAATTCCTAAAAGTCGCAAGCGAAAACAGCAAAAGCTTTAGCCGTGACAACTATCTCGCGTGCCTACTACTTGTGACCTTAGGTGTGCGCAAATCAGAGCTTTGTGAAGCCAAGTGGGAAGAGTTCGACTTAGAAGGCAGTATCTGGAGGCTTCCAGCAACTAGAAGCAAAACCAAAGTCGGATTTGATATCCCGCTATCGCCAGTCGTTATCGAATGGCTACAAGAGCTCAAAGTTAGAGCTATTGATTCAGATTATGTATTCCCCAGCAGGAGAGCAGGCAGCAAACCTCACATGGGCTCAGATACACTCAATAGAGCGATCTCAAAACTGTTTGGCCATGAGGCCGGTAAGAAGAAACAACCTCCAAACTTGATGGGAGACATGGAACATTTTGCAGTACACGACCTACGCAGAACGTGCAGAACCATGCTGGCTCAACAAGGAACACCGGGGCATGTTGCGGAGCGATGCTTAAATCACAAATTGAAAGGGGTTGAAGCAATTTATAACAAACATGATTACTTCGACGAGCGAAGAGTTGCGCTGACCTCTCTGGCTGAAAAGGTACAAAGTTTTTGTAATTAACAATTAAGGGGGCTAATTCGCATACCTGCGGCTGAATGGTATCGTTGAGTAGACCCTGCCCAAAAGTTGCGTAATTCTGATTACCTACATGACTGTACACTTTATTTCCATGAATAAGTCCATAGACCTATAAATAGAAGCATCTGCACAGAGCAGACTTTAACATACGGCAACATACAGAAAATAGTATTTACCCATTATCGAATATAAAGTCAGACATATCCCTCTTAAGCACTAACGAAACTAGTATGAAGTCATCCTTAGGCTGGGCGGTAAAAACTAACGAGCTTGGTTTGTGTACCCAAAACTCAAGTCCTGATAAGGTAATTGGCGTCACTAGCCGTTCGATCTCTTGACTTTGCAAAATCCCGATTACTTGGTTAGTGGCGCTTGCAATATCTCCGAAGGCCAACTCATTCATGAAGTAGCTTATCACGTGCTTTGAAAATGATACTGGACCAAGATTTGGAGTCTGAATAAGATCTTGCATGTTAGGTTCTTCTGATTAATGGTGTTAATCGAATATAAAACAAAAACATGAGATGTGCACTGGTTACACAAGCACTTTAAAATTAAATTTTCTTAAGGTTATCAAAGAAAACGTGCTATAAACAATTTACAAATCCTGACATTTAGAACCTCTGATGTCGAATATTATGCATATTAAAAATTAGTAGGATTTACACATGGGATTGTTTGATATTTTTAAAGATCCAGAAAGTATTATCAATGATTCTACCATGCTACGTATTCAATTATGGACTGGCAAAGAAAGTGACAATACCTATCAAGTGGATTTAACTAAACGTCAATTGATGGCTAATTTGGAATCATATAAAGCAAATAGTTTATACATCATGGCAGTGTGGGACACTACTTGGCGGCAAAACTACTTACATGAATTAACCGAACAAATGAGCAAAATTTCGGGGTTTTCAGAGTATGAAAAAAGACACGAGAAAAATCTCGACTTGGTTTTCTATGACGGTCCTGAAGGAAGCTTTTCTTTTACTGAACATGATTGTGAGATTTTAGATGGTGAACTAAGAGCTCTAGATTCCACTAATAATAGGAAGCTAGATGACTATAATATTGAGTGCGTATACCATATAACCCACTATAACAATGTGAGAAACATCATAAAGCACGGGATTCTACCTCATGATAATAAATACGTGAACAACAAAATTGACAATGAGGACGTAAATAGAATCAGAGAAAAAAAGGATCCAATTAATAATAAAAAGATCCATAGTTATGTTCCATTTTATTTCAATCCAAAAAACGCCATGCTCTATGTAAATAAAGAGAAACAGGAGGATATTGTTATCCTGGAAGTTGACCGAAGGGTTATTTTAAAGGAAGGTTCATTATTCTCGGATGGTAATGCTGCATCTAAAGATACAGTTTTCTACAATGAAATTGATGATTTATCAAGGCTTGACTGGAATGTCATTAATTATGGATCTTGGAATGACTATGAGGACGGCAAGCGTAAGCGCATGTCTGAAGTTTTAGTTCAAGGTAGAATTAAAAGTGAACTAATTCAAAAAATATACTGCTACGATTTAGCAACAGTAGAGGAAATAAAATTTCTTGATCCACACTGTGAAGTTGAAATAGAAAAATCTTTTTATTTTTGAAATAAAAAAAGTATCAGACTAGTCAATTCAACACCAAAATTTCTGAAAAATACTATTTTTTAAATAGACTTAATAATGAAATTATAAAATGCCATTAAACATTATTTACGGAAATATTTTTACTTCAAGCGCGCAAACGTTAGTAAATTCAATAAACTGCGCTGGAGTTATGGGTGCTGGCATTGCTCTTGAGTGCCGTTTACGCTATCCAGACATGTACGATCGCTATGTTGAACTTTGCAAAGAAAATAAAATTCAGACTGGTCAATTATGGTTATATAGGTCATCCAGCCCTTGGATATTAAACTTCCCTACAAAAAAAGATTGGAAAAAACCATCGAGTACTGACTATTTGAGGTCTGGTTTAGCTAAATTTCAAAAGACATATCAATCGAAAGGTATCGAATCTATTGCTTTCCCTTTATTGGGAGCTGATAAAGGTGGCATTGATCCACAAATCAGCCTAGGAATAATGAAAGAATATTTAGAGCATCTTGATTTAAAAATTGAAATCTACAGGTATGATCCAAAAGCAAGTGATGACTTATACAATAAATTAAAAATCTGGATGTTATCTAATGATGTGGATTACATTTCCTTAGTTACTGGAGTTCGAAATACCTACATCCGGATAGTAATGGACTCTCTTCATAATAAGGATATATGCCAGCTAAATCAGCTAGCTAATGTCAAAGGAATTGGCATATCCACACTTGAAAAGTTGTTTAAATTTGCAATGGATGATGATCAGACATATGTCTATAGAAGCCCTTCAGCTCAGCAACAGCTCTTCTAGAGTATATATTTCAAACTGGTTATGCTTATAAATCAACATGAAAATTATCATGCTATATAGCACATAGTGATAAGACAGGTTAGCGTTAATTCAAATAGTTAAGTCGCGTTGTTTTCAATAAGTATTGAACCCTCATTACTCATTTTATCGGTCATGAAAAACTACCTAGGTAACAACAAACTTGATATCCATACGAGATTCAGTGCATGTGTACGGAGTGGAATATATTACCGTGAGTGGTGTGTAATCCCCCCACAAATCCGAAACGGTTATTTGTTGGGGGATTACAAGTTACAGGGTCTCTGTTAGTGGTTAATTAGGTTTTTTAGATGAATGTAAAGACAGCATTTGAATCTTTAAGACACCGCCATTCAGTCTTAGCCGAGCAAGTCGCTAACGAAACAAAAATCACTGTTTAATTATAACGCTCCCCGATTGACTAATTCCTGACATATCAACCTCAACCGCATCACCATTACTGGGACGACTAACGGATATGCCCAAAGTAGATAGCGAAAAATCTTTAGTCACAGAAGTCGTATCGCCTCCGGAGTCCCCTCCAGAACCGCCTCCTGAGCCAGTTCCTGAATCAGTTCCTGAACCACCAGATACAGGCGACGAAGATCCTCCACCACAGCTGATAGTTGATGCAGTGATTAATACTAAAAATAAAGCTCTCAAAATAGTCATTTCCTACTCCCTAAAACCGATAGGTAACTAAAAAATCGTTGCTGCCGACGTTAAGTTGAAGCGGCATTTCTAAGCTGAAGGTTATGGACCCGTCGTCAGATTTAAAAGCATCATCGCCAATAAGCTCAGATGCCTCTGGAACACCATTTTGATTGGCATCGAAGTACAGTCTTACCCCAGCGATATCATCAACATCATGCATCGAGCCACTTGCACCAACTGTTAGGCCATCAAGCTGTGCATCCGAAGAATCACTCTCTAACCGGAACGATAGAACAACCTGTTCACCATCATTAGAATTAAAGCTCGTATTAGTTAAATCAATAACTGATGTACTGATGTTGGGAGGAGCGATGTAAACTACCGCCACACCACCAGGATCAACAATTTGACCGTTTACTAATCCATCGTCATCATTTGGCCCCCCATCAGTCAGGGTCAGCTCAACGCAAAAATCTCCCGCATTCAATCCAGGTTGATATATTCCTGCACCGGACGCTGGACACACACCGAGTTGTCCGCGAGCCGAACTAATCCCATCTGTACCATCTTCAATAAAAGCTTGCCAACCCTCTGCAGGATTGAATTTTCGGTAAGTGGCATTCGCAGGAATCGCCGTCAATAACGGTAGAACTACTTTGACTGAACTACCAAGCTGGATGCCGCTAGCCTCAAAATCAAAGATGCCTGTTGGGTAGGTAAATTCTGGATCAGTTCCATCCGGGGAATTGATTCCTTGATCAGATTGGTAATTTTGGATCGACTCAAGCGATAGGGCAGCCTGAGCTTCTCCAGCCAAATGTGCAGCATTGCCCAAACGAAGTGAAACGCCGTTCTGGGAATGCACCTGACTTGAATTGTCATTAACAGGGAGTGTTGACGGATCGCCGTTATCGTCAAGATAGTTGGGCACCCTATCGCCATCATCGTCACCATACCCCTCATCAGCATCAGACACGCCGTCACCATCGGCATCCTCCGACTGACTTAGCAAAGCTTTCGATTTAATAATCTTAATCGTTCCGTTTTGCGTTGACTCAAGATACCCCTCGCCATTATCTCGCGTGACTACCTTGAACTTATAAATTCCCTCCGCGAATCCCTGTGGATCAAATACGAAGGTCTTGTCATTCAATTCAGTCTCTGAAACTAATCGGTTATCAGACCCCGACCAATCAAAGCTGTGTACATCATTAAGATTTGGATCGGTCACGGATGCAAGCAGTGTAACGAGGCCATCGTCTATATAGATGTCAGACCGAGCCTCACCCTTCTGGAACACCTCAATCTTAGTGATCGGCGCAATATTTTCTTCTTTAACTGTGATTAATACTGTAGACCGACCACCAAGAGCGGCATTAACACTTGAGCTAACCATCGATACAACAATAGTCTTTTCTCCTTCCAAGACCCCATCATCAATCGTGTCAAAGCTTATAGTCCCAGTGACCCCCTCACTGATAATCAGCTCCCCGCTGACCAGCGTGTGATCATCCGGGTATTGTGCGGTACCCGATACATCGTAGAAAACTGAGACAGGATAGGAGGCAGGCTCACCATTTAAGGTAACAGGCAGAGAAACAGAGCTACCCACGGTGACAACTTTATCGACTCCGAAGTTAATTAGCGGAGCTACTTCTACTTGCTGAACACCGCTCGAAATGTTGCCGGCTTCGTCAGATACCGACCAAACCACTTGATTAAGCCCTGGCGGGAAAGGCCCTGTGTTGTCGGCACTTGGAACAATATTGCCGTCCTTGCCATCAAATGCAGTTGCCACCCCTAGTTCAACCACAGTCAATGGACCGGTCGAATCTACCAACACGTCTTCGGGAATCTCTAGCTCGGGCGGATAGTCGTCCTTAGTTGGGTCCCCACCACCCAGGTATTCAGTTAAATTATCGACACCATCCCCGTCACTATCCAGTGACGCATCACTGTCATTTAGGGGGTCAAGTCCGTATTGCAACTCAAATGCGTCCGCGACACCATCACCGTCATCATCGGTATCCGCGTTGTTACCAATACCGTCGCTATCAGTATCGACTGATTCTGATGCATCTAACGGGAAGGCATCAGAGGCGTCCAAAACCCCATCACCATCATCGTCAGTGTCCGCGTTGTTACCAATACCATCACCGTCAGTATCTAAATCCAAGACTGTCACTGTCGCAGTGCCTGTGCTGGTATTACCTGAACCATCTACCGCTGAGAACGTCACTGTTGTTACACCCAGAGGAAAAGTAGAAGGCGCATTATTGGTGACCGCTACACTGCCACCAACTGCATCGTTCGCTGTGGCAGAAGCCAAAAATGTGGCGATGCTGGCATTTGTTTTAGCTGTCCCATTTTGATTTTCCGCCGCAACCGAAATACTGGCTGGAACATTGACCACAGGTTTTACATTATCAGTATTAGCAAGATCACTGGCCAAACAACTCAATGACATCCCAGACTTGTTCCAGTCACTGTCGGGGTCATAGGCATTGAATACAACGTAGGTATCTTTATAAGAAGAGGATACTGTCGCTACGCCAAAACCGACTAGACCTTCGGCATTGGCATCACCGCTATTGTCATTCAGGATCGATAGATGTAAATCGCGATGCCCCCAGCCAGGACCGT
This sequence comes from Porticoccaceae bacterium, assembly GCA_023255165.1. Taxonomy (GTDB): domain Bacteria; phylum Pseudomonadota; class Gammaproteobacteria; order Pseudomonadales; family Porticoccaceae; genus HTCC2207. Next base: position 14,368 of record JALRJD010000155.1, read on the forward strand.
CATCATAAATCCAGGAGTAAATCGAATGTGCAATGGGGACGTTGCTAAAGGCTTGTGAACTTCCACTATACGCCAGGTTTTCCGCGTATTTAAAAAACTCTGAAGATGCGCTCACCGAGGCCTTTGCCGCTAAACGCTCCC